>JAKVPA010000008.1 GCA_022482495.1 Sphaerochaeta sp.
ACCTTGCCGAACAACGAGGGAATATCCAGATCACTCTGGTGGTTGGCGATGTAGCAGACCCGTCCGGTATCCTTGGGCAGGTTCTCCCGCCCGTCCACCGTCACCTTCACCCCTACCAGGAACAACAGGGCGTTGCTGGAAAAACGGGCGCACAGGTCGGTCCAACGGTCAGCAGCCTTGCGGGCATGCAACAACCGAAGCAGGGATCCTGGGATCAAGGCATAGACGACACTTGCCAACAACACGGGGAAAAACAATATGAATCCAATGATGACGCGGATCTTTGCCATGATGCATTCCCTCTCACGTACCGTTTTTCTTTTGTTTATGCCCAAACAGGCGGGCGAAGAACCCTGTCTTCTTCGGAGGCAGGGGTTTCTCGGCATTCTGCGGCGCGGCTGTCGGTTTGACCACCTTTGCCTTCTGCTTGGGTGGAAGCGGATGCTCGGCGTTCATCGGCCGGCTCTCCGCCTGGTATTCCTGCTTGTAGTAGGCAAGGCGCTCTTCCAAGGAAAGATTCTGGATCTCCGTATAGCTCTTGTGCCCCTTGTTCACGTCCACGAGGAGCGCCGCCACGGGAAGGAGCTTCTCCTCTCCGGCCGCCACGAGGACCTTCTCCCCTACGGGACGGACGGCTTCCACTGCGCGGCCGTTCGGAAGAACCAGATCCGCTTCGACGGGAACCTGAGTATCTGCCGCCACCTTGGCGGGATCCGGAGCGAGAGCGGGAATAGGGGGCATCGGGATCATGGGAGCTGTACTCACGCTCCGAGACGATGTCACGGAAACGCATCCCCTTGGTCTTGTCCACCACGGTGGGAAGATCACCGTTTTCCGGCCAGATTACAGGAATCTTCATCTTGATGAAGTTCTCGATGGCTTCCAGCCCATATACGTACTCTTCATCGGCGAACGTGATGGCCTTGCCGCTCTTTCCGGCACGGGCCGTTCGTCCGATACGATGGACGTAACTCTCATAATCCTCGGGAATATCGTAGTTCACCACCATGGGCAGGTCATCGATCTGCAGTCCACGGGCAGCCACATCGGTGGCCACCAGGTATTTGATCTTCCCCTCTTTCATCCGGTCGATGGTAGCCAGCCGTTTGGCCTGCGGCATGTCCCCCATCAGATAGCTGGTGGGGAATCCGTTCAGCGTAAGCCGCTTGGCGACTTCAATGCAGCGCGCCTTGGTGTTGGTGAAGATCAGGCAGCTTTCCGGGTTTTCCTTGGTCATCACCTGCAGGAACAGGCCGAACTTCTCGTCCTTGCTTACGTGGTACAGTTCCTGGGTGATCTTGTCCACCGTCACTTCTTCCGGATGGATGGCGATCTCCTGCGGTTCATTCATGTACTGCCAGGCGAGGTTCTGCACTTGGGTGCCCAGCGTGGCGGAGAACAGCATCGTCTGCCGTTCCCGGTTGTCACGAAGCAAACTGAACATCTTCTGGATATCCGGATAAAAGCCCATGTCGAACAGGCGGTCCGCCTCGTCCACCACGAAGAAATCGAACTGGCGGAAATCAATCTTGTGCGCCTTCTGGTAATCCAGGATGCGGCCCGGTGTGCAGACGAACAGGTCGCACCCTTGCTTGAGCAACGCATCCTGCTTTTCATAGCCCACACCGCCGTAGAAACAGCCGATGATGATGCCTTCCACATGGCTTGCCAACTTGATGGCGTCCTCTTCGATCTGGACGGCGAGTTCACGAGTTGGAGCTACGATCAACGCCTTGGGGGTATCCTTGCCCGCTTCCTTCGCCTTGACGAATGCCTGGAGAATCGTCAACAGGTAAATGGCGGTTTTTCCCGAACCGGTCTTGGACTGCACCATGACATCCTTGCCCTGAAGGGAGATGGGAAGGATTTTCTCCTGTACCTCGGTACAGTCGGTGAATCCGGCGTCGGCGACGCCATCAAGAACCGGTTGTGATAACGGTAATTCATTGAATTTCATACAAAACCTTGTTTTTCCTTATAGGATAATGACACAACGGTCATCAAAACCTGCACTCATGGGCAAGTTTATGCCAAATCTGATGCTCTGTCTACCTTGGGCGGAATTCAGTTCCGGTCATCCAATTCCCAGGTACGGACCATTTTGCAGATGGAAAGGGTCCGTTGGTGGGAGGGGGGGAGCTTCACCGACCCAATACGGGCAATTGGCATCGCAGCCATGCTGGTGGCGCTGATAAAGCACTCGTCGTAAAGTCCAGAGAGCAAATCCGCTTCCTTGGGCGCCTGAAACACCACCGGGATGTGCAGCTGGGCGGCAGCCTTGAGCACCCTGCTCCGGGTCACACCCAGGAGCACCTTCTCATCCGGCGCGGTGTACAACGTTCCGGAACGGAACGCGTAGAAATTACTGCGCGTTCCCTCCAGCGCCTCTTCCTCCCGGTCGATCAAAACAGCTTCGAAACAGCCCTGACGTTTGGCTTCCTCGACCGCCATGTAGTTGAGAAGCAGGTTCCCCGTCTTGCAGTTGGGAAGAAGCCGCTCCCCATGGTAGGTGATCACCCCGACCCCGTTGGTGTAGAAGCTATCCGGATAGGCAAGAAGCGGAGAAGCGATGACGAAGCACCGTGGCTCCGGCCCGCCGTACATCAGAATCTTCATCGTCGCGTCCTGGAGGCCATCGGCATCGATCAGACGGAACACCCAGGAGCCGATCTCCCCTGAGGTGAACGGATGGGCCAGATGGATGCCATCACAGGATGCCTTGAGACGGGCGAGATGGTCATCCAGATGGACCACCTTTCCTCCCAGCACCCGAAGCGATTCATAGGTGCAGAATCCGTACTGCACCTCCCGGTTGGTCACCGGCACCACCGCGGCGGCCACATCGACCACCTTCCCGTTATACACGACATGCGTTCCAAGCATTACGGTCCTCCCTGGACAATATCCCCGGCGTCCTGTTGGCCGAGGCTGACCGAGCCGGGATAGCGGAGCAAAGGACGGGGCTTCGAACCATTGGCCGGTCCGACGTACCCCTGTTCCTCCATCTCCTCCACCAGGCGGGCTGCGCGGTTGTACCCGATGCGCAGCCGCCGCTGCAGGTAGGAGGCGGAGGCCGCCTTCCGTTCCACAACGATGTCCAGCGCCTTGCGCATCAACTCATCGTCGTTGTCGTCATCGCCGCCGATCATCTCGCCATCGTCGACATCACTCTGGTCGCCCTTCTCCGGCTCGTCTTCAAAGAACGACTCGTCGATGTAATCCTCCACCCCTTGCTGTTTGGCGAAGTCCACCACCCGCTCCACCTCGCCATCGGAGAGGAAAGCCCCCTGGATGCGGGCCGCTGCGGGATCAGAGGAAGAGAGATACAACATATCGCCTTTGCCCAACAGTTTCTCCGCTCCCATCTGCTCGATGATGATCCTGCTGTCCTGTCCGCTGGTGACGGCGAAGGCGATGCGGCTGGGGATGTTGGTCTTGATGATTCCGGTGATGACATTGACGCTGGGCCGCTGGGTGGCGAGCACCAGATGGATGCCCACCGCCCGGCTCATGGCAGTCAGGCGGGACACCTTGGTCTCCATCTCCTTGCCCACCGTATGCATCAGATCGGCGAACTCATCGATGATCACCACGATGTACGGAAGCTTCTCTCTGAGGATGTGCCCCTGGCGACACCTTCTCGTTGTACCCCAGAATGTTCCGGGCGTTCAGCCCCTGCAGCAGTTTGTACCGCCGCTCCATCTCCCACAGGCAGAAGTCAAGCGCCTTCAGCGTACGTTTGGGATCGGTGATGACCGGCGTGAGCAGGTGGGGGATGCCATTGTAGATCTGCAGTTCGACGATCTTCGGATCCACCAGAATCAGACGCACGTCTTTGGGGCTCTTCCGGAACAAAATGGAGCAGATCAGGCTGTTGACGCAGACCGATTTGCCACTGCCCGTGGCTCCCGCGATGAGCAGGTGCGGCGTAGTGGAGACGTCGATGACCACCGGCTGTCCCAGCAGGTTTCGTCCCAGCACCATCGGAATCATGTAGTTCTTCAGATCCATGGCAGGAATCATTTCCTTGAATCCCACCGTATCCCGCTTGGCGTTGGGGATTTCCACCCCGACGACCGTCTTGCCGGGAATCGGCGCCACAATACGAACCTGTGTGGCGGGAAGCCTCAGCTGGATGTTGTCCGCCAGGTTCTCGATCTGCGTCACCCGCACCCCGGGTGCCGGCATGATCTCGAACATCGTCACCGTCGGCCCCTTGATGATGTCCTTCAGTTCCACCTTCACATGAAACTCGTCCAATGTCTGGACCAGACGATCACCTTTTTCCACCGTGGCGGCATCCACATCACTTCCCGATGAGGGGTAATCCGTCAGGATGCTGGTCGGTGGAATGTGGTAGTCCAGATTTAGACGATTAAGGAGCGCGCTCTTTCCCGCGTTGGCGGAGGACAACCCTCCGACCCCGGATTCACTCTGCAGTTCATCTTCCACAGCCGCCTCTTCCTGTTTCTCTGGTGTCTGCGCCACGGGTTGGGACGCCGGTTTTGACGTAGCGGGGCCGGAGGATTGGGAGCTGCAGGGGGCACCGACCGCTCTCCTGACGCACCGCCATCTCAGGCGGTGGAGAGGCCGGCTTTTCGGGAGCGGAAGCGGGAATATCAATCGGCCCGGAGGGCGTGAAGAACACCGGTTGGCGGGAAGACAGGACAGGAGCCGGTTGCTGTAATGGCGCAGGCGGGGTTTCCGAAAGCTCTGGGACATCCTCAATCGGTTTGGAGAACGAAGATCCCATCTTCGCCAGATCCTTGTGCTTGCGCTGGTTCTCCTCCACCGCTTCAAAGAGGAGACCTTTCCCATGACCGAAGGCTGGAGTGGACTCTGAAGCTGTCTTCGTCTGGGATTTCGGCGCTTTGCCTACTGCTTCCAACGCCCCTTGAAGAAATCCGGAAAGTGTTTTCCGGGGCACCGGTTTTTCCTTCACGTCCGCCGCGGCTACCGGGGGAGGATCGATCGGATTGGTCCGAGTCACCTCGTCACGGATCACCTCCAAGGTCTTCAGCGACACCACACCCTTCCCCAACGGATTGGACGCTCCTTGCGCGGGAGAAGAATCCTGCAAAGGCGCAGGATCTTCCGTTGGCACTTCCGGATTTTTCCGTTTCAGATGGTCCAGCTTGGGGACTTCCATGAACGAGGGAAACCTCAGCGCTTCCTCCCGGCTTGCACGGTCAGGGACGACCACCGTGGTCCGTTCTTCCCCTGGTTCCGGAACATCATCTCCCGAGGTGCCTTTTTTGCCGGCCGCCTTGGCCAGCTTCTTCGCTTCTTTCGCCTTCCGTTTCTCTTCCCTACGCATCTGTCGTTTGGAGAGAACCGGTGCTGCAGTCTCTTCCGGCTGGGATGCCAGTCGGGCCGCTTCCTGCTTGGCTTTGAATTCCTGCTTCTTCCGATAATGGGCGTTGAGCGGTTTGGCAAGGAGGATCAACAAGACCAAAACGACCAGTTCGGCAATCATCAAGAGGACCACCCAGAGCGCCGCTTCCCGAAGCGGTTTGCCATCGGAAAGAAGCCGTTGGTAGGCAAGCTGGGGAAACGCGTGCCCGCTTTGGATCCCCGAGAAGAAATTCGCCGTGGCGAACAACAGGATCCAAACGGGGAACGTCAAGAACGAGAACGGTTTCCGATGCCGGAACAGAAACGTGCAGATTCCCAGCGCGCCGCAGAAGACGGCAAGCGGAAGCAACGCAAAGGCGGAGGAATAACCGAATCCCAGCGCCGCGATCACCGGAGAAAACGCTGAGGCAAGGAATGCGGGAAGACGCCCGGAAAGCGAGAGACCAACCATCGTCAGCAACACCAGGCACGCGCCCAGCATCACGACGCCGAATATCATCGAAAACCACCCGCCTTTCCGCCGTTTCCCCATCTTCAGTCCAATCTCCCCACACACAGCGAACGCTCCGCGTCAAGGAACGGCACGGAAAGTTTGACCTGCTTAAATTTCCACGGACGATTCAGGTGGGACAACTCCTCCCTGAACACTTCCTCACGACCTTTGTACAGCATGACGACGCCACCCCGTTTCAGGATAGGGACGACTTCATCCTCACTCTCATAAAAGGGATGGAACGCCCTGCAGGTTACAATCTCATACTGCTGCTCCACCTCGCAGAGCCGCTTGCAGACCACCTGGACGTTGTCCAAATGGCACCCCTGGATGGCCATCTGCAGGAACCGGGCACGCTTCTCCATCCGCTCGATCAACGCGAAGCGCACCGAAGGAAGCCCGATGGCAAGCGGAATGCCGGGTAGTCCCGCCCCGCTTCCCAGATCGGCAACCGTCGGGTCTTGATACCCTTTGGCAAGTGCCTTCAGCGTCGGGAGTCCCGCCAGAGAGTCGGCGAAGTGGCGGACGATGAAATCATCCCCCTCCGCCTTGACCATCTTCAGGACGGGATTGTACCGATCCAAAAGGTCGTAGTACCGGACCAGCTGGTCTTTCTGTCCATCGGAGAAGGACAGAGAGAGCTTGTCCAGACAGGCATCCAGCAGTTCATGATTGATCGGTTTTCCCATGGAACGTTCCTTTTTTCAGATGGAGGATCAACAACGCCAGGTCGCTCATACGCACCCCATTGACCCGGGACGCCTGTCCGACGGAAGCAGGACGCACGCTCTTCAGCTTCTCCCTGCCTTCACTGGACAACCCCACCACCTCATCGTAGGAGAAATCTTCCGGGATGGCAAGGTTCTCCAGCTTCTCAAACCGGGCGATTTCTCGATCCTCTTTGTCAATGTAGCCCTGGTACTTCACCTCCAGCTCCGCCTGGTAGCGGATCGCCTCCCGGTACGAAGCCAGTTCCGGGATTACCGGAATCATGTCGGTGATGGTTACCTCGGGGTTCTTCAACGCCTCGTAGGCGTTTTTCTGCTGGTATCCATGCTGGTGGAGCAACTCCTTCACCGCATCGATGTCTGCAACCTTCCGCCTTAGCCGTTCCAACGCCTCTTCTTTCTGCAATCCGACATCACACCCTTTTTGGGTGAGCCGCTGGTCACTGGTGTCGTGGCCCAGATGCAGACGGTATTCGGCACGGCTGGTGAACATCCGGTACGGCTCGGTGGTGCCCATCGTTACCAAATCGTCGATCAACACGCCGATGTACGCCTCGCTGCGCTTCAGGATCAACGGCGCTTCGCCCCGCAGTTTCTGCGCCGCGTTGATGCCGGCCATCAAGCCCTGGCACGCCGCTTCCTCATAGCCGCTTGTCCCGTTGGTCTGACCGGCGACGAACAACCCTTCCATCCGCTTGCTTTCCAGCGACGGATACAACCCCTTGGGATTGAGGTAATCATACTCCACCGCGTAGGCGGGACGCATGATCTCGGCGTGCTCCAGGCCCCGGACGGTGTGGATGAACGCGTCCTGCACATCCTCGGGAAGCGAGGAGGAAAGCCCGTTCAGGTACATCTCCTCCGTCCCCAACCCTTCCGGTTCGATGAACACCTGGTGCCGGTCACGCTGGGGGAAGCGGACTACCTTGTCCTCGATGGACGGGCAGTACCGTGGCCCTTTGCCGACGATCTTGCCTCCGTACAGCGGGCTGCGGCCGATGTTCTCCCGGATGATCCGATGGGTCTCGCTGTTCGTCCAAGTGATGTAACAGGGTACCATCGGGCGATCCACCGTATCGTAATCAAACGAGAACGGCATGACTTTCTCGTCGGCATCCTGCTTTTCCATGACATCCAGATCCAACGAACTCTTGCGTACCCGTGCCGGAGTGCCGGTCTTCAGACGCCCCACGTCAAACCCCTTTTTTCCGGAGGGCCGTCCCTAGTCCGATGGCAGGCCAGCTCGTTGAGCCGCCCGCAGGGTGCGTCGTACTCGCCGATGAAGATCTTGCCTTCCATGAACGTCCCGGTGGTCAGCACCATCACCCGGCTGGTGATGCGGTGGCCACGCTGGGTGACCACCCCCTGGTAGCGATGGTTGTCATCGTCCTCCATAATGTCCACCACGGTATCCATGAACAGGTGAAGGTGGTGCTGCCCTTCCAGCGTTTCCTTGGCCGTCCTGCTGTAGGTGAACTTGTCCGCCTGGGCGCGGGGCGCCTGGACGGCAGGGCCACGACGACGGTTGAGGATCCGGTACTGGATCATGCTCTTGTCGATCAGATGGGCCATCTCCCCGCCCAGGGCATCCACTTCCCGAACCAGATTTCCCTTGGCAAGCCCGCCGACGGCAGGATTGCAGGAAAGCCGCCCGATGGTATCCAGACTCTGGGTGACCAGCAATGTCTCAAACCCCATGCGGGAGAGCGCCAGACAGGCTTCGATGCCTGCGTGCCCACCTCCCACTACGATCGCGTCATATTCCATGATTTCACTTCCCTACACAGAACCCGGAGAAAATCTTGTTCAGGATATCTTCCGTTGTCACCGCTCCGGAGATCTCCCCCAGGCTTTCCAGCCCCTGTTGCAACAGGGCAGCGACGATATCCAGCGGAACCTTCTGGGCGTTCAGCTCCAACGCGCCGCGGATGGAGGATGCCGTGGCGTCCAGAAGCGTGTGTTGCCGCTCCGACTGGACCACCACATCCTCTTCCCCACGCGGAGCGCTCTGGCGGAGTTTCGCCCCGATGGCGGCAAGCAACTGAGGAACTCCTTCTCCCGTGAGGGAGGAGACGGAAAGTCCGGAATGCTTCTGCAAATCATTTTTGCTCCAGACGACCACCGTCCGGCCATCTTCCGGAGGAACGGGATCCCCGTCTTCCCGGAGATAGACGACCACATCCGCCTGGGCGATCAGATCCTTGGTCCGCCCAATTCCCTCCCGCTCCACCACATCCCCGCTCTCCCTGAGTCCCGCCGTATCGTACAACCGCACGGGGAACCCGTCGATGACGCAGGCTTCTTCAATGTAATCCCGGGTGGTGCCAGGCACTTCGGAGACAATGGAACGGTTTTCCTTCAACAGCAAGTTGAACAACGAGCTCTTTCCCGCGTTGGTGCGGCCGGCAAGCACCACTTTGGCGCCACTGCCGTACAGACGCCCCACCTGGTAGGTGGAGGAAATCCGTTCGATCTCCGTGGCGATCTCCTCCAACTGCTCCTCCGGAAAGGTGAAAGCGTCCAGTTCATCCTCGCTGTAATCCAACTGCACTTCGATGGCGGCCATCACGGTAAGGAACTTCTCCCGAAGGTTTCCCAGCCGCTCGCCCAATACGCCGCGCAGGCGATTGAGCGCCATGCGGGAGCCGACATCGCTCTGGGCGTCGACCAGCTCCTCCACCGCCTCTGCCTGGGTGAGATCCATTTTCCCATGGAGGAACGCCCGGTAGGTGAACTCCCCCGGCTGGGCGGCCCGAAGCCCCAACGCCCCGAGGACGGAGAGGATCCTGCCGATGACGACCACCGACCCGTGGCAGGTGATCTCCAGCGCGTCCTCTCCGGTATACCCATGGGGCGCGCGGTTTACGGCGACGACCACTTCATCCACCGCATCGCCGGAGGCATCCTGGACAAACCCGTGGACCAATGTGGCGTTGGACGCTTTCCGCAAGGCCTCAGGCCGGGAAAACGCGTTTGCAACGCGTTCCAACGCGCCGTTTCCGCTGACCCGGATGATGGCCAGCGCGCTACGTGTCCACCCGGTGGCCAGGGCATAGATGATGTCGTCCGTCTCATACCGCTGCATACCCGGCAAGTATATCGGCCGGGGCGATGTCTTGCAATGCGACAAGGACCAAACTACAATGCCGTACCGTATGCGTACCGAGATGATCAAACGCCGGAGCCAACTGCTCCGAGCCATGCGGAATTTCTTTGATGCCAAAGGATATCTGGAAGTGGATACCCCCAGTCTCTCGCCGGATCTGATCCCCGAGCCGACCATCCAGAACTTTGAGACGACCTTCTCCAACGAGTTCGTCGGTAGCAGGAACCTGTACTTGATCCCCAGCCCGGAAGTGTTCATGAAACGCCTGATCGCCGACGGCTCCGGTTCGATCTACCAGTTCTGCCACTGCTTTCGCAACGACGAGCAGATCGGGGAGAACCACAACCCGGAGTTCACCATGTTGGAGTACTACACCGTCGGGTTCGACGAACAGGATTCCATTCCCCTTACCGAAGAGCTGGTTGCAACTTCCAGTCCGAAGGATGCCGACCAGGCGGTGCTTCCTCCGTTTCGGCGCATCACGATGAAGGAAGCGATGTGGGAGTACGCCCACGTCGACCTGGATGCCTGCCAAAAGCAGAGCGCCCTTGCCGAGGAGTGCCGAAAGCACGGCCTGATGGCACCCACCAGCCCGGAAAGCTGGGAAGAGACGTTCAACCGGCTGTTCCTCACCTTGGTGGAACCCAACCTCCCCCAGGACAAGCCGCTGGTCTTGGACCGCTACCCGGCCCAGATCGACTGTCTGGCCAAACGGGACGGCGCCTACCGCAAGCGCTGGGAGATGTACATGAAAGGCGTGGAGATCGCCAATTGCTACGACGAGGAGCGGGATGTGGAGACGGTGCGCGCCTACTATGAGAAGGAATACGCCCGTCTGGTGGACGAGCGCGCCAAGAGTGGACAAGCCATCCCCGACGTGGATCCCGCCTTCGCCGATATCTTCGCCCATTTTCCCCAGACCAGCGGGGTCGCCATGGGGATCGACCGTCTGTTGATGGTCCAAAGCGGAGCTCATCAGCTGGGGGATTTGATTCTTTTCCCCTTCTCTGCTATGCTATCTTCCGGCAAAAAAACCAATTAGGGATATAGAGGTAGATCAATATGTCAATGAAAGCAGGTCAGATCGACAAGGGAACCGCACTTCTGGTGAAGGGTCAGCCGTACGTCGTCGTGGAACGTGAGTTTGTGAACCCGGGCAAAGGCTCGGCGTTTGTTCGTATCAAGATGAAGAGCCCCACGACCGGCCAGACGCTCTCTGATACCATCAAGACCCAGGATACGGTGGAAGACATCTCCGTCGAGGACCGCGACTGCCAGTACCTGTATCAGGATGGTGAATTGTTCCATTTCCAGAACACCACCACGTTCGAGGAAGTGACGTGCCCGATGACCACCTTCCCCGATTACCAGTATCTGATGAAGGAAGGCGATACGTATCGCTGCACCTTCTGGGAAGATGAGCTTCTGGACATCCAGATCCCCAGCAAGGTGGTCTACACCGTCGCTGAGGCGGAGGAAGCGGTCCGTGGCGACACCGTCACCGGGACGACGAAGAACGCCGTCACCGACACCGGTCTGAAAGTCCGCGTCCCGATCTTCATCAAGGCGGGAGAAAAGATCCGTGTCAACACGGAAACGAAAGAATACCTGGAAAGGGTGAACGACTAAGGGAGGGACCCGAAAGGAGCTGGAAGACAGCTCCTTTTTTTTGCCTATGGGAATACTTGACTTCATTTTGCTTGGTGTAAGCCTCTCCATGGACGCGTTTGCCATCGCCCTGTGCAAGGGACTGTGCATGCATGGCGGCATCAAGTACCGGGATGCATTGGTCATTTCGGGATTCTTCGGGTTCTTCCAGTTCCTCATGCCAGTCATCGGCTGGGCGCTGGGTGTCCGCTTTGAGAAATACATCACCAGCATCGACCACTGGATCGCCTTCGCCCTGCTTGGGTATCTGGGAGGCAAGATGCTGTGGGACGCCAAGCATGAGAAGGTGGAGGACGCCTCCTCCTGCCCCACCGATCCCAAACTGGATATGAAGGAACTGCTGTTGATGGCCATCGCCACCTCCATCGACGCGCTGGCCGTCGGCATCACGCTGGCATTCCTTTCGGTGAACATCTGGCAGGCTTCGTCCATCATCGGGGTCACCACATTCATCATCTCGTTCGCCGGGGTGGCCATCGGCAACCGGTTCGGCACCAAATTCCAAAAAGGAGCAAAAGTTCTTGGCGGATGCATGTTGATCCTGATCGGCACCAAAATCCTGCTTGAGCATCTGGGAATCCTTAGTTTTTGAATTTGTATGCATAATATTGCATGAGTATTGCATATTCATGCAAAAATACCTCTTTACACAATTTCTGGAAAAGTCTATGCTTTCCTCAATCATTCTTTGTGATTGAGGGAAGTACCTATGGAAGTCTTGAAAAAGATCAGTAGTTTCGTGGGCAAATGGATGGCGATCATCGCGTTCGTCATCGCCGCATTCGCCCTGTTCGTTCCGACGGCATTCACCGGTTGGCTGACCACCAAATGGGTCAATCCGCTGTTGATGCTCGTCATGTTCGGTATGGGATTGACCATCAAACCCAGCGATTTCGCCGTGGTGTTCAAACGCCCCAGGGACATCATCATTGGGTTCTGCGCCCAGTTCGGCATCATGCCGCTCCTTGCATGGATGCTTGGCAAAGCGTTCCACCTGCCCCCTGAACTTCTCATTGGTGTTGTATTGGTCGGCACCTGCCCGGGAGGAACGTCCAGCAACGTGATGACCTATCTGTCCAAAGGGGACGTTCCCCTCTCCGTCGGCATGACCTGCGTCTCCACGCTGCTCGCGCCGATCATGACGCCGCTGATCACCTATCTGATCCTCCGACAGACCGTTGAAGTCAACATCCTGGCCATGTTTCTTTCCATCGTGAAAGTGGTGTTGATCCCTATCGGACTGGGTCTTCTCATCAACCATTTCTTTGAGAAGCAGACACAGGACGCCGTGGCCGTCCTGCCGTTGATCTCCGTCACCGCAATCGTCATGATCATCGCGGCGGTCGTTTCGGCCAACAGCAAAGCCATCATGGGATCCAGCGCCATCGTGTTCGTCGTCGTGATCCTCCACAATATCCTGGGATATGCGTTGGGCTTCGGCCTTGCCTCGTTGCTCCACCTGCCGCTTGCCAAGAAGAAAGCGTTGTCCATCGAGGTGGGCATGCAGAACAGCGGACTCGCCGTCAGCTTGGCCAAGACCAGTTTCGCCGCCTATCCGCTGGCGACCGGTACCGGGCGCCTGTCTTCAGTGTCTGGCACAACATCTCCGGAGCCATTCTGGCCAACATCTACAACCGGTTCGTCGAAGAGCCGAAGAAGGTGGAGGTCCCCGCGAAGGAAACCGTAGCGCCCAACGCGTGACGGTTTTCTTCCGCAAGCTTGACGCACGCGATCGCGTGCGTCTTTTTTTTGCTCAGAACGGAGCGGGAGAGGTGAATTCCATCACCTGGTGGGTCGCCGGATGGACGAATGACAGGAAGCTTGCGTGGAGCATCAGACGCTCCCCTTCCGCCCGCGTTCCGTACAGGCGGTCCCCGACGATGGGGATGCCCAGTCCGTAGCGGCTGTGCACCCTGAGCTGGTGGGTCCGACCGGTATGGGGAGTGAACCGCACCCGGGTCACCACCCGGCCGGGGGAGAGGTCGAACACCCCGAGATTCTCCCAATCGGTGACGGCTTGTTTGCCTCCCACCGGATCGATCACCTGGTACGGCCGGTGTTCCCGATCCTGCCGGATTGCCAGGTTGATCGTCCCACCCTTCTCCTTCAGAATGCCATCCAACACGGCGATGTACTGTTTGTGGATCTTCCCTTCCGCAAACTGACGGGAGAGATCGGACTGGGAGACGGCGGGTCAGGCCGTAGACCAACAGGCCGGACGTGTCCATGTCCAGACGATGGACGGATGGCTGGACGATGGAGAACGGG
Source organism: Sphaerochaeta sp. (assembly GCA_022482495.1). Taxonomy (NCBI): domain Bacteria; kingdom Pseudomonadati; phylum Spirochaetota; class Spirochaetia; order Spirochaetales; family Sphaerochaetaceae; genus Sphaerochaeta; species Sphaerochaeta sp. Next base: position 13,619 of record JAKVPA010000008.1, read on the forward strand.
AACAGCCGGGTCACCCGCTTTTCCACGCAGTCCTGCTTCTCCTCCCCGATTCCCGGGACGGAGAGCAATCCCGCCGGTTTGTCCACCACGACCACCGCATCATCGGCGTACACCACGTCGATGCCCAGCATCCCTTTGATCAACGGCCGGCACCGTTCCTGACAGGGGGGATAGCATTCCTTATGGATCCGGGTGCCGGATGCGTTGTCCCTGCCGTAGAAACACTCCGCCATGCTGACGGGAAGCCAGCCTTGGGAAAAACAGTATGAGAGCAGTTTGGGAGCGCAACAGTCTCCCGTCCCTACCGGAGGCATCGCCTGGGGGAACAGCGTCCTGAGCGTCAGCACGGAGCCATCAATGGCGGAAAACCGGTACAAGTTGAAGTATGCTTCCAGACACTGGCGGTTCGCTTCGGCGGAGGAAAGGCTCTTGTCCCACTGCTGTTTCACATCCTCCCATGCTGCGGGATCCAGGCACGGAGGCACCCAGCCGGGAATCACCCACCTGCCGTCATACTGGCCGCTGAACGCCTTGAGAATGTGGGGGGAACCGGAAGCGTCCCGGGCCAGCAGGACCCCGAGCATATGCCCTCGGGCGGGAGAGAACAGATAATCGGTGGAAACCTTTCCCTCCGTCTCCCAGTCCATCGCATGGTACTGGTCCAGACGGGAACAGAGTTCGGTAAGCAATGATTGTGCCCGATTGACGGGAAGCGGCGTGTAGGTCACGGATACAGTATGACGAGAGAAGCACGATGATGGCAAGCGCGACTGTCAGGCCAACGGATCGTAATCACGAAACGGACCGTAGATGTGCACCTCGGGGTGGTAGCGCTTGTCAAAGTCCTCCATGGAGATGTCGTGCTCGGTGTCGATCAGTCCCTGCCGGATCTCCGTCTTCCCCAACCGGTCCTTGTACTTGTCAAATCCTTCCCAGACATGATCCATGAAGATGTCGCCATCCCCGCAAAACAACGTCCCGAACACCGAGCAAAACCGATGCATGTGCATGCCGAACATGACGAAATCCTCGTAGGTGGCGCGCTTGCTGACGAACTCGGAGCACGCGGCGACTCCCTGGATGCGCATGTACGTGTAAAACAGCCCCCATGCTTCATTGGCCGAGCACCCGAACCAATCGTTGGATTCCAACGTATAGGCCCGACGAAGCAACGCCCGGAACACATCATCGCGAAAAGGTTCCTTCTCCACCATGTACTCCATAAAAAAGGGCTACCCTCGCAAGGTAGCCCGTATCGTTCAGAGATATTCCATCAACTTCCCATTATCGTCACCGTCGTTCCATCTGCAGTCTCCTGCGTGGTGACCGTCGTCAACGGATTGTTGGACGCAACGGTGAATCCATTTGCCGTGGGAATGACAGAAATCCGCTCCGGTACCACCGCGTGCAAACGGAGCACCGCAACCTGCTTGCCGCCCTGGACTTTGGCCAGATCCTCGTCAGAGACGGGAACCGCCTTTGCCGGGACTCGGCCAGCGTTTCGCATTACTTTGGCCTTCATCTCGTTTTCCTCTTACCTGGAATATATCCCAGATGTTCCCAAAAGTCCATCCTACAGCTGTTGCCGGGTGATCAGAGAGGTGAACAGGTGGTCGTCGGTGTTCAGTTCATCGAACGTTCCTTCCTCCGCAATCCTCCCTCCATCCAAGACAAAGATCCGATCGCACTGGCGGATGGTGGAAAGCCGATGGGCCACAATGATACGGGTGCAGGAGAGCTTTTCCAATGATTCGGAAACCTTCTTCTGCGTCAGATAATCCAAGGCGCTCATCGCCTCGTCGAAGATCAACACGGACGGATGGGAAACCAGTGCCCGGGCGATCATGATCCGCTGTTTCTGACCTCCGGAAATACCGCCGGGAACCTTCACTGATGTGGGTGTACATGCCCATCGGCATCCGCCGGATGTCGTCGGCAATGCCGGCGATCTCCGCCGCGCGCCACACCTCGTCGTCCGAGATGCTGCTGTCCATGATGGTGATGTTGGACAGGATGTCCCCGGAGAACAGCTTGCCGTTCTGCAACACCACGCCGATGTGGGAGCGAAGGGAAGGAAGATCCAACGTGTTGATGTCCTTGCCGTCGTAGTAGATGGCTCCCTCCTGCGGTTTGCCGAAACCGAGCAGCAAACGGATCAACGTGCTCTTGCCACACCCGGTCCGTCCGACGAACGCGACGTACTGTCCAGGCTGGATGGTCAGGCTGAGGTCATCAAACACCTTGGTGTTCTGGTCCTCATACCGGAAACTGACGTTGTTCACCTCGATCTTCCCGGCAACCTCTTCCACAAACTGCTTGCCGCTGGTCAGTTCCGGCACCGTTTCCATCAAGGGTTTGCCGATCTTCAGCGCCGGTCTGATCTGGGCGAACACCGAAGCAAGCTGGACGAACGAAAGCAACGCTCCACTGAGCAATCCATAGACCAAATTGAACGCCACGAAATCCGGCACGCTGACATTTCTCGTCACGCCGACGAACGCGAACCAGATCGTTCCAAGCAGGGAGACGGCTCCGATGATCACCTGGGAGACGCGCAGGAACACCGGCATTCCGTATTCCGGTTCCTGCGCCTCCTTGTACAATGATGCCCACCTGCCGAACGCCCGTTTCTCTGCACCGGCGTTCTTTACTTTCTGGATACCGGAATACAAGTTGTAAACGAATGCGTACAACTTGCTCTCCAACCGGATTTTCTTGTCCTGGATCCCTTGGAACAGCACGATGCTGATCACCGACAGGACCAACTGGACGACGAGGACCGTCAGGGCAGGAACAACCAGGTAGGGCCCGAACAGATGAATCTGGGCCAGATAGACCAGACTGAGCAGCACCGTCAAGCCGGAGCCAAGAAGCAGATTTGCCATCAGGGACGGAAGCCGGTTGAACGCGTCGGTAACCTCGGTCAGTTCTCCGCTGGAGTAGCGGGAGAAAAAGGAAGACGGGAAATACATCATGCGAGCCATGACGGCACTCTGGAACCCATCCTCCACCCCCAGGGAAATCCGACTGCGCACCAAATCCCGGCTGACGCCCACCAACGCCTGGGAGACGGCGACGCCACTGAGCATCAAAAACAGCGTGACGACCAGGGAAACCTCACCGACCGGCACCAGTTTGGAAAACAGGAAACGGATCGCCCACGGCATGACCAACGACAGGGCTGTCAACGCCAAGGCAAGAAGCAGGAACAACAGGTAGTCCCGTCCGTTGGACAACGTCAGGAAGAACGAGAAGAGATCATGACGGGAGAGCGCCCGCTGGGGAAGCGGACGATAGAACATCACCGCTTTCTCCGTCAACAGGGACGCCGTCTGGGCATCGACCTTGAGCCGTTTACCTTGGGAATAATCAAAGAAGGTGTACCCGCTGTAGGAGCGGGGGATCAAGGCGACGGTCGTGCCATCCTTGGCATGGCAGAGCATGGCGGAACGGCTGTTTTTCCACCACGACGCATCCAACGTCACCGCGCGTCGCATGTACCCGGCGGGTCGAAGCATCCGATCGATCTGCACATCCACGTCATCCAGCCGGTCGGCGCTCTTTGCATAGGGAACATGAAAATACCGGCACAGCTCCTCCACCGACGTACGGGCGCTCTGCCGCCTGAGTTCTTCGGTGGCCATCGTCTGCCTGCCGCCCATGATCAGGGACGCGACATTGAAGAACGAACTCTCCACCGTGTCGTTGTCGTTTTCGATCTTCCGAATGATCCGCTTGCGTCCGTTGTCCATACCTACTCCACCGTGACCAGGTGGGAATACAACCCACCTGCCTTGAACAGTTCTTCGTGCCTTCCCCGTTCGACGATCTGTCCATGATCGAGAACAATGATCTCGTCACTGTCCCGAATGGCGGAGAGCCGGTGGCTGATCACCAGCATCGTCACGCCATGGGCCTTGATGTTGCGCATCACCTGGTATTCCGTATCAGCGTCCAGCGCGCTGGTGGCCTCATCCAGCAACAAGATGGAAGGGGATGAGGCAAGCACCCTGGCGATCTCAAACCGTTGCAACTGTCCTCCGGAGAAGTTCCGGCCATCCTCGGCCACCCGACAACTGTACCCACCCTGCCGGAGCATGATGTCGCCATGGATCATGGCGTCCCGGCACGCCTGGATCACCGTGGAATCCTCGATGGTGTCATCCCACAGCTTCAGATTCTCCATCAACGTCCCTTCGAACATCTTGCAATCCTGGTCGATCACCGCGATGGAAGAGGTCATCACCTCACGGGGATACTCCCTGCGCAGTTTTCCGTCAAAGCGGATATCCCCGCTCCACGGCTGGTACAACCCAAGGATCAACTTGGCCAGCGTGGATTTGCCACTTCCCGTCGGCCCGACCAAGGCGATGGTCTGTCCCTTCTTGATGGAAAGATCCAGCGACGGGATCACCGGTGGCAGCATCCTGCTGTAGCCGAACTGCAGTCCCTTCACATCGATGTTCCCTTCCAACGGGGTGAGTTCCTCACCTTCCTGGACCTTTCCGTTCCTCAAGCAACGGATCCTCCGGATAATCCATCACGTCCCAGATCCGTTCCACCGAAGTGGCCATCTCCTCCAGACTCTGCTGGTCCGCCAGGAGGTTCTCCGCCGGGGCGAGGAACTGGTTCATGAACGCCTGGAAGGCCATCAGCATACCCACCGTCATCTGCCCGTTGATGATCATCTCCGAGCCCAAGGCGAGTACGATGAGTTCGGAAAGACGGTGCACCAGCATGGGAACGGCATTGGTGACGGCGTTACGCCGGGCAAACGAAACGGTCGTCCGGGTCAACAGGCTCCGCATGCCGGCCCATCGGTTGAAGAACCCGTTCTCCGCGCCGCTTGCCTTGATCGTATCGATCATGTCGATGCCGCTGACCGTGGTGGAACGAAGCTTCGACTGGTTGATCATCGTGGCGTTGGAATAGGCGATACGGCCTGCCGAAGCAATCTTTCCGGCGATCAGGTTGACGCCTGTGGCGCACAACGCCACCAACGCCAACGGGACACTGTAGGAAACCATCAGATACAGGTACACGCAGATCATCACCAGGTTGACCAACAACGGAGCCAGTTTGGTGGTGATGGTGGAGGACACCTCGTCATTTTCGGTTTGACGGGCCGCCACATCCACGCTGGAGCGCTGGGAAAAGAATGAAAGCGGCAGGCAGAGGCTGTGCCACATGAACTTCACATTGGACAGAATGGTCAGTTTTCCCCGGAACTTCCGGATGGCCACCTCGTCCAACAAGGATGCCACCACCTGGAAGATGATCAACAGCAGGAGGGCCATCAGGAATGGGGACAGATACCCCGGTTTATCCTTTCCCAGGATCCGGTCAAGATAGAATCGGTAGAACGCCGGCATCACCACCGCCGTAGCGGAAGAGAGCAACGTGGCCAGCATGACAAATACCAGGGAACGGCGTATGCCGGCGATTCGGGAACCGATGAACCGCCACACACTGGGCTTTTTCCCCTCGGGGACAAATGTTTCGTCAGGGGAGAACTCCAGACAGATGCCGGTAAACGAATCGGAGAGTTGCTGCATCGTCACGGTGCGACGGCCTACCGCAGGATCGTTGATCACCGCTTTACCCCGGAAGAATCCCGCAAGCACGACAAAATGGTTGAATTCCCAGTGGAGGATGGCGGGAAGCTTTGCCTTTTCCTTCAGATATTGCAGATTGCAGGATACGGCTTTCGGTCCAAGCCCGTACAAACGGGCTGTCTTGACCATGGCAAGCGCGTTTGCGCCATCACGGCTGACGCCACAGTCCAGCCTGACCTGCTCGAGCGGCAACCATTTGTGGTAGAAGCAGCAGACCATGTCCAGACACGCGGCGCCGCACTCCTCCGCTTCCATCTGCATCACCTGGGGAACCCGAACCATTCTTCCGCCCATTTCCGCCCCCTACTGGAGGATGTATTGGATCGGTTTGATCCGTCCCAACAGAATATTCACGTCACACAACGTACCCGTCGCGACGGGAAGGGATTGGTTGGAGATGATCGTCACCCGGTCCGCATAGTTGCTGGTCATCAAGTTGAACAACAGCCAGTCACTGGAAACGGTGGAGGCAACTTCCTGCCGGGAGAGCGGCGTCTGGGAAACGGCATACACCCGAGCATCATAGGATTGCTTGCCACGGGGAGGAGTGATGGCAACCTGCTTGCCCACCAGATACAAGTTGTTCTCCGACACGGGAAGATAGGCAACCAGATGCGTGCCATCCACCACCAACGCCTTGGCGTTGATCGTCTCAGGAATGCTCCCTACCGCCGCCCAGATGAACACGGAGACCATCAGGACGAGAAGCGCGGCCAGCAGAAACCACCAGCCGGTGTGGGTCACCACGATGTAGCTGTCCAGCTGCTGGGGGTTGGTGATGTGCTCCAGACTTTCCTTGCGGAACAGGCCATCGTCAGGCATTGGCATCCTCCGGTTCGCCTTTGTCCACCTTGGCCATCAGGAAGAACGCCACCAGCATGGAGACGCAACCGTAGATGAACAAGGAACGATAGCCGAAGCGGTCGATACACGCCCCGGCGATGGGCGGCGAGATGATCGACGCCAGCTGGCTGAAGAAGTAGTACAACCCGGTGTAGATCCCCACCGTTTCATAGGTGGACATCTGCCAGAGCATCGGGAAGCTGTTGGTCACCACAGTGACCCAGAAGATGCCAAACAGGAACAGCAGCAACCAGAACGTGTATTTTGCCACGGACGAAGAGAGGGAAAGCCCCCCTTGGATGAAGATCAACAGGAGGACAACCACCAGGCAGACCAACGCGCCGCGGATCGTCTTCTTCCTGCCGTGCAGGTGGGCGAAGCGTCCGGAAGGAATGGCGAACAGCGCGTAGGCGATGCCCACCATGCCGGCAGCCAGGGATGCCGTTCCCTTGCTGGTATGCAGCACTTCCAGAGAATACTTGCCGACGAACGGCAGAATCCCCTGATACCCAATGAACCAGAACAACAGGGAAAGGAGAATGAACAACGCGCTCTTGTCCTTCTCCCCAACCACCGCCTTGATGGAAGCCCAGATCGGTTCCCGTTTCTCAGAGGCCTGACCGCCTCCCTGCCCCTTGGATTCCTTGACGAACAGGAACAGCAGCAACACGGCGAGCAACACCAACAGGGACGCGAACGGGAACGCCAGAATGCCGGTCTGCTTCTCCGCGAACCCAGGCACAGAGACCGGCACGTTCATCAGCCGGGCGAGCCCTACCGTACCGACGATGGTGGCGATGCCCCCCATGGTGTTGATCACCCCGTTGGCCTCACTGCGAAGGTCTCCGGGGATCATGTCAGGCATCAGGGCGACGACCGGGCCCCTGACGGCCTGTTTGAACAGATTCAGGATGAAAATCAACGTAACCAGCAACACCAGGCTCTTCAACGCCGCGTACGGCATCAACGCATAGGCTACCGCGCTGATGGGCAGGCAGGTGATGATGTACGGCATGCGCCGCCCAATCCTGGTATGGGTATGGTCGGACAGGGTGCTGAACACAGGAATCAAGAAGATGGCAAGGATGTTGTCCAACGTCATGATGGTGCCGATCACCGAGTTCCGTTGGATGAATTTTCCCAAGAAAATCGGCACGTACGTGTCGTACAGGGGATCCATCAACCCCATGGTGAAGAAACCCAACCCAATGAGGAACGTGGTCAGATAGTACCCTTTCAGATCTTTCTTTTTTTTCGCTTCCTGCTGCATAACCGTCTCCGATGTCCCCAAGCATACCATATTTTTTCTGTTTGGGAACGTTGATTCTTCCATGCTACCCCCGAGAAGCGCACACGTCCATGGAGAAACGCTTTCCTTCGGAGGAATTGATGGTTTTCTCGTACAAACCAGCAACACCACGAACCTTTCCCTCTTTTCCCTCTTCGTTGCAATCTTTCCGCTTTTTCCCTATAACTGAGAACATATGAGCGGAATTCATTCCATGCAAGAATTGGCCGGGCGTCTCGATCTGACCGATGATGAACGTGCATTTGATGAGCGGAAACCCCACCTCCCGGTGAACATCACCGATTATTTCTTTTCGTTGATCGATCCCAACGACCCCGAACGACCCGCTCCGACGCCAGGTGGTCCCCACCCGCTACGAACAGACATCCCAGCCCTATGAGGATCTCGACCCGTTGGAAGAAGGTGAGCCACAGCGTCACCAGTCGCCTGATCCATCGCTACCGCAGCCGTGTGGCGTTCCTGGTGACCGACATCTGCCCGATGTACTGCAGGCACTGTTTCCGCCGACGCTTCACCGGGACGTTCCAAGGACCGGCAAGCGAAAAGGAAATGGAGGAAGCAGCCGCATACTGCAAGGCCCACCCGGAAGTGACGGAAATCCTGTTCACCGGTGGGGACATGATGACCCTCTCCGACCAGGCGATCGACCGGATGATCACCATCTTCCGTACGGCGCGAGCCGATCTGGTCATCCGGCTCTGTACCCGCATCTGCGTCTCCCAGCCCCAGCGGGTGACGGACAGCCTGGTGGAAATGATCACCTCCCACCACACCGCCCCCTTCTATGTAATGACCCAGTTCAACCATCCCCGGGAACTGACCGACGCGGCGCGTGAAGCCGTCGCCCGGTTCGTCGACCATGGGATTCCCGCGATGAACCAGACAGTGTTGCTCCGTGGTGTGAATGATGCCCCTGATGTGCTGGAAGAACTCTGCAACAAACTGGTTGCAAACCGAATCAAACCGTACTACCTGTTCCAGGGGGATCTGGTTTCCGGTACGGATTATTTCCGCGTTCCACTGGCCCGCGGCATGGAGATCGAGCAGGAACTCAGACGGAGGCTTTCCGGCCTGGCCATGCCGGTCTACGCAGCCGATCTCCCCCATGGCGGCGGAAAAATCCCCCTCTGCCAGTCATACATTGTCTCCCAGGAAGACGGAGTATGGACGTTCCGCACCCCGGAAGGTGGAATCCGTCATTACCGCGACCCGCAGACATGAAAAAGGACCGGTTTCCCGGTCCTCATCTTTCCCGTCAACGCGGTTCACGTTCCTGATCCAATCTTGTTCAGTACGTCCTGAATGGCCTGTTGCCGGATCTTCTCCCGCTGGGTCATGTAATCTTCCTGCGTAAGGGTCACAGGAGTTTCTTTCTCCGTAATCTCAGGAGCCGAGATGACACTCGTCTCCGTCGTTTCCGCCACGGCCACAGTGGTGGATTCCGTCTCTTCCTCCGTAGTGGCAGAGGTTTCCGCCACCGGCTCCGCAGTGGCCGCTTTTTCCGTCTGGGCTGTCGCTTCCGAAGCCACAGGTTGAGCGCTTTCCGTCACCACGGCAGACGTTTCTTCCGCTGTGGGGGCCTGGCTCTCCGCTTCGAGCGTGGCTGCGGGTTGCGTGGCTTCCGTTGCAGCAGGATACGTCGTGGCAAACTCGGCGAACCGGCTGTCCAGATACGTGTCGATCTCCGCTTTCACTTCCGCTTCACCCTGATCCAGGATGGCCGGTACCAGATCGGCGATGATGGCGTTCCGATAGGCAAGATAGACGCTCTTCAGTTGCTCCTCATCCAGACTCTGGTACGGTTTGAGCGCCTCGGCAAGCTGGGGCAGGTAGGTATCCTGATGATCGCTGAACTCCTTGACCAACGCGGTGACCAATGAAGGTATCATGGCATCCACCGCCTGGGGTACCTGCTTTTCGATCTGGGATCGCACATCTTTCTGCAACTGGGCAAGCTGCGCGTCCGTGGCGTTTTTCTGAGCGGCGAGTGCCTGGTCCACCTGTTGCTGTACGGATTTCTGGAAGGTGGAGAGTGTGTTGGGCAATGTGGTGTTCGTATAGGTGGACAGGCGCTGGTCGAACTCATCCCCTACCGTGGCGACCAAGAAATCGGTCAGCGTTTTGTCCGCTTTGATCTTTTCCGAAAGGTATGGGTAGAGATCCTCGGCCGTCTGACGATTCTCATCATCCACCGTCTTGGAGAGCCGGGCCGGTTGATCGATTTCCATCAACGGCTGCAGCTGCCGGGATTTTGCGATCTCGATCATCTCATTGTCCGCTGCCGGACGCGTCAGCCATACTACGGCGAACGTCATGGCCGCCAACATCGTGGTGAACACCAATATTCTGATCCGTCCTGCTTGTTTCATACCTGCCAGTCCTTGCCCATCGCTTGGGTTATGGTATCACACAACGCCGCTACTTGTCGATGAATCGACTCCAAACTCCCCGCATTGTCCAGAACCACCACCTTGCGCCCTGGCGCGATGGTGTCGATGGCGATGTCTTTTTGCGACGCATCACGGTTACGGAACCGAGCAAGATCCATTCCGTCACGCATCTGGGCCCGACGGTAACGGATGTACCACGGCACACGCACGAACACCACAAGATCGCAAAGTCCATCCAGGTGCATCCGGGACAAAAGCGCCGCGTTCAACACGACCACCTGTCCTCCGGAAGCGGTCTCCTCAGCGATGATCCGTTTGCATTCGGCGACCATCCGTGGATGGGTGATGGCCTCCAGCGTCTTCAGCTTGGAAGGATCGGCGAACACCAGCGCCCCCAACGCCTTGCGGTTCACCACACCATCCGGACCGATCGTCTCCGGTCCGAAATCCCGACGCACCTCGTCGGCCGCCTGCTGGAGGATCGGATGCCCCAGCTTGTCCACATCGACGATGCGCCATCCCTTGTCCGCCAGCATCCCCGCAATGACATTTTTCCCCGAACAGGCTTTGCCGGTCAAACCAACCACCACCATCAGTGCATGCCTCCCCAATCCGGCGCCGTCTCAATGCTCACCTTCAGCGGAACGGACAGCTGATACGCCCCTTCCATCGCTTTCTTCACCAGGCTCGTCATCATCTCCACTTCCTCGTTGGGAACTTCGAAGATCAACTCATCGTGGATCTGCAGCAGCAGGCGGGATCGCACCTTCGCTTCCCGCATGGCGCCTGTCACCTTCAGCATGGCAAGCTTGACGATGTCCGCCGCCGACCCTTGGATCACCGTGTTGACCGATACCCGCTGGGCTTTGGCCTTCTCCGTATGGTTGGCGCTGCGAATCTCCTTGATCTCCCGCTGGTGTCCCAGAAGCGTGGTGACGAATCCGTTCTTTTCCGCCTCTGTATGGATCCGATCGATGTAGGCGGCAACCCCCTTGTACGTATCGAAGTAGTTGTCGATGAACGACTTCGCCTCGGCGTGGGTGATGCCCAGATCTATCGACAGGCTGTGGGCGCTGATGCCGTACACCACGCCGAAGTTGATCGTCTTGGCCACCCGTCGCTGCTCTGGCGTGACGAACGCGTCGAACTCATGGTAAATCTTCGCCGCCGTGCTGCGGTGAATGTCCTCTCCGGCCCGGAACGCGTCCATCAACTCGGTATCCTGAGCCATGTGGGACAGGACGACCAGTTCGATCTGCGAATAGTCCGCCGAAAGGAACACACATCCCGGGGACGCGACGAACGCGCTTCGGATCTTCCGCCCTTCCTCACTGCGCACCGGAATGTTCTGCAGGTTGGGATTGTTGCAGGAAAGACGCCCCGTCTCCGTCCCGGTCTGCAGAAAGTGGGGATGAATCCTGCCATCCGTCTGCTCGATCATCCCAGGCAACGTATCCACATAGGTGTTCTTCAGTTTGCTCACCTGACGGTAGGCAAGGATCTCCTTGACGATCGGATAGGTGTCGGCAAGCGGCTCGAGGACATCACTCGAAGTGGAGTAGCCGGTGCGGGTCTTCGCCCCGGGAGGAATCTTCAGGTCGGTGAACAGCACCTTCTGCATCTGCGCAGGGGAGTTCAGGTTGAACTGCGTGCCGGCATAGGCGTAGATTTGCGCTTCCGATGTCTGCATCATGGAAGAGAACTCTCCGTCCAACTTTTTCACCCGTCCGACATCCAACGTGATGCCGGCCCATTCCATCTCAGCCAGCACGGTGATCAGGGGCATCTCCACGTCCCGCATCAGCCGGTCCAGATGCCGCTCCTTGAGCTGTGGCTCAAACAGACGCCACAGACGGAAGGCCAGGTCACTGTCCTCCCCGCCGTATTCCTTGGCTTGCTGAAGCGGCACGTCGGCGATGGTCTTCCCCTTGGGGATGAGATCGTCGTAGTGGATCGTCTTGTAGTTCAGGTATCTGTCCGCCAGATAGTCCAGGTTGAACGCCCGGCCCGCGCTGTCCAGAAGCCAGGCGGCGATCATCGTATCAAAGTACGGATGGGCCATCGTCACACCCAACCGTTTCATCACCTTGTAGTCGTATTTGACGTTCTGCCCGATGATCTGGAAAACGGAAAGCGCGTCGGAAAGGATGGCCTTCACCACATTCCGGTTATCGTCACCCACCGGCACGTAGTACGCCTCCCCTTCCTTCCACGCGAAGGAAAAGCCCAGCAACGTGGCGTTCATTTCATCCAGGGAATTGGTCTCCGTATCAAAAGCCAGGTATGCGCTCTCCGAACGGGCAACGGAAAGAAGCCGAGAAAGTTCTCCCATGTCCGTCACGCCATGATACACGCCCCGCTTGCCCGCCTTGGCATCGTCATTCTCCTGCTTTTGGGCATCCTGGGCTGCCTGGGGAGCCATGCTGATGGCTTCCTTGGACAAAGACGCAAGCTTCAGGCGGTCGAACACCTGGCTTGCCGTACGATAGTCGATGTCCTTGCAGAGGAACTGCGGGGTGTCGAACGAATCGACGGCCATGACATCGTGCTTCAGCTCGATCAACGTACGGGTCAGGTCCATATGATCCTTGGCGGCAAGCAGCTTGGTCCCGCACCGATGGGGAGAGATCATTCCAGATGCTGGTACACCCCTTTCAGCGTCCCATAGGAGGCCAGGAGCTTGACGGCCCCCACCGGTCCGATGCCGGCCACCCCCGGCACGTTGTCGCTGGAATCTCCGATCAACGACAGGTAGTCGACGATCTGCCCAGGCATGACGCCGTACTCCTCTTTGACTTCTTTCTCTCCGAACATGCGGTAATCGTTGGTTTTTGGTTTGGGAGGACGGAGCGCCTTGACACGATCGTCCACCAGCTGGAGCAGATCCTTGTCACCGGTGAAGATCACCGTGTCGATGTCCTGTCGCTTCGCCTCATCACTGAGCGTGGCGATGATGTCATCCGCCTCGAAACCCGGCTTGTTGATGTGCGGCACATGCATTTCTTCCAGAATCCGTTCGATCACCGGCACCTGGGCATGCAGGTCGTCCGGCGCCTTGTCCCGGTTTGCCTTGTAGGCAGGATACAGCTGGTGGCGGAACGTCGGCGCGTGGCTGTCCAACGCCACCACCAAATAATCGGGATGGTACTCCCTGAGCAACTTCATCACCGTTTTGAAAAACCCGAACACTGCGGAGACGTTGTTCCCTTCCCCATCGCGTATCGGAGAAGAGATCAACGCGAAGTAGGACCGGTAAATCAACGCGTATCCGTCAATGATGTACAGCTTCTTCTTGGGAGAAAACAGTTCTTCGCTCACCTTACACCTCGATGGACAGCATATCATACGAGGGAAGAATTGTCGTCCTGCCCGCGCTTTGAAGCTCATCACACAGCTTCTGGTGGCTGATGTCGTGGCACATATGGATGAAATAGGTCCGCTTGGCACCAATTTGCTCACTGACCTGGATCGCCTGGTCGATGGAGAAATGGGTGGGATGGGGACGATAGCGGAGCGCCCCGATGACCAGCACGGACGGATGCAGCATCGCTTGGAGGGATGGCGCGTCGATGCCGCTGCAGTCCGTGGCGTACACCAGGTCCCCGATCCGATAGGCGGAGATGATGTGCCCTCCATGGTGGATGGGAATCTCCATCACCGGGAACCCGGCGATCTCCACCTCCGTCAAGGAAGGAAGCACGGTGGGAACCAGATGGGGAAGCCCGTCATGGATCGCCTGGGCATGGATGACATAGGGGAATCGCCGATGCATGTCATCGCTGACCGCCTGGTTGCCGTAGACGGGAAGCGGTTTGTCATTGGCGTACATCCTCAGGTCATCGATGCCGTAGAAATGGTCGGCATGAGTATGGGTGTACAACACGGCGTCAATGTGCATGATGTGGGCGCCGAAGCGCCTGGAGCCGGAACTCCGGCCCGGTGTCGATGACCAACACGCGGTCATCCTGCTGGATCATCACCGAGGAACGGTAGCGGTTGTCACGGGGATCGGAAGAAGTGCAGACCGGACAGGTACAGGTAGGCACGGGAATTCCATGGCTGGTTCCCGTCCCCAGAAACGTCACGTTCATTGTTTTACCGTTTCCACCAGGGAATCGATGCCCTGTTCCAGCGCGTCTCCACCTTTTACAGCCGCATCCTTGAGTTTCTGTACCGTCGCGGGATCAGACAGCGCCTTCTGCAACTTGGCCGTCTGCTCCTTGGTCAGATCCCCGGCATCCTGGACGATCTTCTTCACCTCGTCGGTGAACGCGTCTCCCGCTTGGGAAGCAAATGACGCGAGCCTTTTTTGAATGGCAGGATCCGAAAGTTTCTGTTTCACCGCCGCCATGGCCCGTCCCACCGTTTGGGACACTGCCGCGTCCACCGATGTCTTTGCGTGCCGGTAACTGGCCCCCAAATAGCGCTCCGCGGTATTCGGCCAGAAGAAAAACAACAGGAAAAACACCACCACGGCGATCAGCAACGCCCGGAGGAACGAACCAAAGAAACCCCGTTTCGCCATACCTGAACTCCTTGTCATCCAGCCTATCAGCTGCGGACGGCCGATGCAAGTCCAATCGCTGGACAAACCGCTCCAATACCGGTACAAATACGGATGAGAATCACCATTCACAAAAAGGAAGTATCCCATGCGTTCCATCGCCACCTCATTGGGGGTATCCAACGAGAACAAGCGTCTGATGTACGCGATGTATTTCGCGTTTTTCTGCAGTGGCCTGATGAGCCAGCTCTTCGGAGCAATCCTCCCTTCCTCCAGGAGGAGTATCACCTTTCCTACACCTTCCGGGGCATGTTGCTCTCCGCCCATCAGGCAGGCAACCTGATCGCCGTGTTTGTCGCAGGCTACCTGCCCTATGCCATCGGCAGAAAACGAAGCACCATGTACCTGACCGCGGGGAAAGCCATCGGGCTTACCATGATCGTATTGACCGGCAACCCGGTGTTGCTGCTCTTCGCATTCCTCCTGACCGGTGTGGGACGGGGAACATTGTCCAACATCACCAACGTGGTGACGGCGGAGATTTCCACCAAAAAGACCAGCGCGTTGAACATTCTCCATTCCACGTTCGCCGTCGGAGCGTTCATTTCCCCGATCATCGTCCTGGCGTTGACCCGCCACAACCCGTCGTGGTGGTGGATTTCCGTCGCCTTGATCGTCGAGTTGGAAATCTTCTCCCTGGGCGCCATCGATACCTCCAACCTCTCCGACACGCCGATGAAGAAGAGTCAGGACCAGGGACGGGGATACTTCAAGGATGCCCACTGGTGGATCAACACCGGCATCCTGTTCTTCTATCTGTGCAATGAAGCGTCCATCATGGGGTGGTTGATCACCTACTTCAAGGAAACAGGGCAGACTTGCTCCCGCCGTCGCCCAGATCTCATCCTCCCTGCTGTGGTTGATGATGCTGGCCGGCAGACTGACCTGTGCCGCCGTCAGCGGCAAACTCCACAAGAATTCCCTGTTGCTGGTGCTGGGTCTTGCCCAGACGGCCTGCTTTTTGGTGATGCTGACCAGCGGAAACAAAACCGTTACGTTGGTCTCCGTCCTGCTTCTCGGCCTGTTCATGAGCGCCACCTACCCGACAACGCTGGGCACGATGCCCAACCGGTACAACAGCTCCACCGTGGCTACAGGGAACTGCATCGCCATCGCGTCCATCGGGGGCATCCTGATGCCGATCATCGTCGGGGCTGTCGCGGAGAAAACGGGAATCGCCGGCGGCATCGCCACCATTTCCATCGCGCTGTTCTGCATGGTGGCCCTGATGGTCACCAAACGGATCCTGGAAAAGGACGGAAAGGAGTAACCAATGGGAGGGCGCCTCAGGCCGACATTCCAGACGATCATCCTGACCTTGTGTCTGTCCATCCTGGCCTGTACGCTTGCCGTGTCCTTCATTCTGCTTTCCCGGGTCTACGCCATCGCCGGGAACATGCAGCAAAGCATCTCCACCTACCAGACGATCAACCAATTGTCCCGGAACATCAGCGAAGCAGGAGAGACCTACCAGCAGTTTTTCACCGGGTTGACCGGTGCGGAAACTCTGGAGGAGATATCCCATGGCGGTGGAAACATCCGGGACGCGCTCTACCGGGCCAAAGCGGAAGCGAACAACCTTGCCGTCACCTACCAGGAAAACCAAGACCGGTACTTTCTGGTCCGGGCCATCCAGAACGGCTTGGATTACCTCACCACTTACGTCGATACGATGATGGGCAAATCCTTCCCGCTGCAGAGTGAAGCGGAATTCAGCGACTATTACTGGGGACTGAAGGTCTTCACCTACCTGGATGGATACTGCTACAACCAATTGCTCAGCCAGGCGGTGCGTGCCGATTCCCTGGCATCCATCCGGAACCAGGAAATGATGACCCGCCTTCGTGTGCTGGTGATTTTGGTGCTCCTCGTCGTCTGCGCGACCGCCATCATCGCCAGTGTGGGCATCACCCACCGGCTGACCAATCCGCTGAGAGACATGGTGGAAACCGCGGGGGAGATCACCAAGGGAAACCTGGACACCCCGGACCTGCTTCCCTCCGGACCTCGGGAACTGCTCTTTCTGGAATCCAGCATGAACACGATGAAACAGAGCCTGAAGGAGCGGATTTCACTGGAACAACAGCTGTACCAGCACACGCTCCAGCAGGAGAAGATGCACCGGGAGTTGGAACGGGCCCAGTTCCTCTCCCTGCAAAGCCAGATCAACCCACACTTTTTGTTCAACACCCTGACCACGATCAGTCATACCGCGCTGTTCGAGAAGGCGGACAAGACCGTCACGTTGATCAACACGCTGGCAGGGTTCCTCCGGTATCCGCTGGAATACAAGGACAGTGTTCCCCTGGAGATGGAGTTCGCCTTCACCCGCCAATACCTGGAACTGCAGAAGGCGCGGTTCAACGACCGGCTCGCCTATTCGCTTTCATTGGCTCCGTCGCTCCGGTCGTTGATGGCTCCCCCGTTGTTCCTCCAACCGTTGGTGGAAAATGCCATCAAGCATGGGCTTGAACCGCTTCCCGAAGGGGGCTTTCCTCACCGTCACGGCGACGGAAGACTTAGGCCGCGCCACCATCATCGTGGAAGACAGCGGTGTGGGGATCAAAGCGGATTTCTCCGTGGAGAATCTGCAATCCGACGGGAAACACATCGGCATCGTCAATGTACGGGATCGCCTTTCCATGTTCACCGGAGGAAAAGGATCCTTCACCATGCAACGGATATCCGAGGAAGGCGGCACACGGGTTACCATCACCATCCCGACAGGAGGACTGACATGACCTACACGGCATTGATCGTCGATGATGAGAATCTGGAACGGGATGCCATCGCCTTGATGATCTTCCGCAGCGGGCGTCCCTTCACCTGTCTGAAAGCAGCCAACGGGGAGGAAGCGGTCAACATGGTCCATGAGCATGACCCGCAGGTGGTGTTCATGGACATCCAGATGCCGGTGCTCTCCGGTCTGGAGGCTGCCAGGCAGATCAAGGCATACGACCAGCGGATCGCCATCGTGTTTCTCACCGCCTGGGGAACGTTCGATTTCGCCAAGGAAGCGCTCCAATTGGGCGCGACGGATTATCTGGTAAAACCGACCACCCAACAGGCGCTCAACAGCACGTTGGACAAAGTGATGGCCTATATCGCCCGACAGAAGCAACCGGAGGAGCGGATGCGTTCCGTCCTTGGGGCATTCACCCGGGACTTCTTTGCCTCGTTGAAATACGGCACGGTGGACGAAGAGAAAGCGCGCCAGTACTTCCGCCTGCTGCAGATCACGTTGGAATGCGGCTTTGCCATCGTGGTGAGCAACCTCACCACGGCGCGGTTGCAGGAAATCCAACAGGCGGATCCTCTGCTTGAAGAGACAAAACTCTGCTATTACTCCAGTTTCGACCGCATCACCATTCTGCTGTTCACCAACCGGACGGAAGCGTTGATGGAACGGTGTGAGCAGGCAGTTTCCCAGGATTCGGGAATCATCCAGGGTATCGGGCTTCCGTTCCAGAACCTCAAAGAAATCCCCCGTTCCATCCATTCCGCGTCCATGGCACGACTCTGGGCCGGTCAGGAAGGCGCGCGTTCCCTGCGGTTCCAGGAACGCAAAGGATTGGACACCCAGATCGCAACCCAGCAGATCGCCAACTCCGTCGCCAAGGCACGGGAGGCGGTGCTTGCCGGGGATCTGCAGCAGGCCAGGCAGGAAGCGCACGTCATTCTGGATATCTCCCAGGAACTTCCCGACCCCGAAGAGACCGCCTACCAAGCCATTGTGGTGTTCACCTACACGTTGAAAGCGGAAATCCCCTACTTCTTCCGCGCCGATCCGGAGAAAGCCTCCATTCGGGAGATGGAAGTGTATCTGATGGACTACATCGACGCCGCGGTATCCGCCGTACGAGAAGACAACCGCAACAAGTACAGCCGTTCGTTCGCCATGGTGGACCGGTATCTTCACCTGCACTACGCCGACCAGGTGGGGGTGAACACCCTTTCGGAAATGATGCAGATCAACCCCAGTTATTTCTCCAAATTGTTCAAGGAATACTTCCACAAGTCCTATGTGGAGTACCTGACGGACATTCGGTTGGAAAAAGCAAAGGCGCTTCTTTCCAGCGGAGAAAGCGTGCAGACCACGGCGGAGAAGACCGGGTTCTCCGACCACACCTATTTTGCCCGGGTGTTCAAACAGAAATACGGGGTTTCCCCGACGGACTTCAAGAAGGTGCAAGGATGAAACGTCTGATACCGTGCCTCCTGCTCATCCCGCTGTTGCTTCTCTCCTGTTCCAAACAGGAACCAGCCACCACCCAGCAACCCAGTCCGCAACTGGTACTCAGATATGCGGAAAACCAACCACTGGAGTACCCGACCACCCAGGCCGCCCTGTGGTTCGCCGAGCAGGTCAACCAACGGACGGACGGGCGGATTTCCATCATCGTCTACCCGGACGCAAAACTGGGCGATGAGAAATCGGTGTTCGAACAGATGGAATTCGGCGCGATTGATTTTGCCCGTGGCTCGCTTTCCCCGCTCTCCGAACTCGCGCCGTCGCTGAACATCCTCCAGCTCCCCTACCTGTACCGGGACGCCCAGCACATGTGGAATGTCCTGGACGGGGCGATCGGCGACCAGTTCCTCCGCTCCCTGGAGCCAAAAGGAATCATCGGGCTTTCCTGGTATGACGCAGGTTCACGGAACTTCTACACCTCCGGACATTCCATCACCACGCTCCAGGACATGCAACACCTGAAGATCCGTGTCCAGGAATCCCAACTGATGAGCGCGATGATCATTGCCCTGGGCGCCACACCGGTGCAGATGCCCTATGGAAACGTGTACGCCAGTCTGCAGACCGGAGAAGTGGATGGCGCGGAAAACAACTGGCCAAGCTACGAAGCCACCCGCCACTACGAGGTTGCCAAGTACTTTGTCACCGACGGGCACAACCGGGTTCCGGAAATGCAGATCGTCAGCGCCATGACGTGGGACAGCCTGAGCCAGGAAGACCGGGACATCATTGCCCAGTGCGCCAGGGAATCCTCCGCCATTGAGCGGAAACTTTGGGCGGAGAAGGAACAGACGGCCAGGGAACACGTCCTTTCCAAAGGCGTGGTGGTCACCGAACTCGCTCCCGGAGAACGGGAGAAGTTTGAGGAAGCGGTACGTCCGCTGTACACCACGTTCGGTTCGGGATACCAGGACATCATCCAACAGATCCAAGCTACTCCATAGTGTACATTTCTGAAAAAATTTTGCCCGATTCCATAAAATTCCATCTTCACAGGTGAAAAACCCAATGGGAAAATGAATCGGAATGTGGAGCGATGGGAAAAGTCCTGACGCGCCACATCCGGCACGCCGGTATCGGCGTCCCATTTTTCAGGAGGTTTGTATGAAAAAACTGTTCGTCGCTCTGTTGATGGTGCTGACGGTATTCACCCTGTCAGTCGCCGCGCAAGGTGGAACGGAAGCCGCAGGCACCAAAACCACTGCTCCCGCCAAAACGGTCACCTTGAAGCTTTCCGAAGTGCACGCCGAAGGATATCCCACGGCACTTGCTGATCACGAGTTCGCCCGCTTGGTCGAAGAGCGCACCAATGGCAGAGTAAAAATTGAAGTGTACACCGGCGGAACGCTGTACGGACAGGAAACGGGATCCATCGAAGCCATGCAGGCTGGTGACCTTGCTTTCGCTCGTGTATCCGCATCCCCCGTTGCTTCGTACGTTCCCGCCCTCAACGCCATTCAGATGCCGTTCCTGTACAAGAACGCCGCTCACCAGTGGGCAGTCCTTGATGGCGAAATCGGCCAGCAGATGCTTGCTGACATCGAGAAGTCTGGTTCCGGCCTGATGGGTCTCTGCTACTATGATGCAGGTGCCCGTTCCTTCTATCTGACCAAGGAAGTCCATTCCGTCGCCGACATGAAGGGCTTGAAGATTCGTATGCAGAACAACCAGATGATGGTTGATATGGTCACTTCCCTGGGAGCCACCGGTGTGACCGGTATCGGACCGAACGACGTCTACTCTGCCATCACCCAGAAAGTGATCGACGGTGCAGAGAACAACTGGCCGACCTACCAGAACATGGGTGACTACGAAGCCGCCAAGTACTACATTCTTGACGAGCACACCAGAGTCCCTGAGATTCTGCTTGGTTCCGTCGCTGCCCTGAAGGCTGTCAGTGCCGATGATCTTGCCATCATCAAGCAGTGCGCCAAGGACACCGAGGAATTTCGAGAAGAAAGCCTGGGCCGCCAAAGAGAAAGAGTCCGAAGAGATCGTCCGCGCCAAGGGTACGGTGGTCATCGAGCTGACTCCGGAAGCCAAGGCTGAGTTCCAGAGCCGGATGAGCGGCGTGTATGCCAAGTATGGCAAGGATTACACCGACGTCATCCAGAAAATCCAAGAGATTGGAAAGAACTACTAAGGTTTGATGCACACCAGGGAGGCGGAAATCCGCTTCCCTGGTTCTCTGTATTGGTTCTCACGGGGGAATTTCATGCAAGAAAGACATTCCAAACAATCATTCCACGAATGGGCGGTAGCCAAGAACATGGTGCCTGATTACGCGAATAATCAAGGACACATGTTCTCTGAATGGTTGCGGGTCATCAACCACTGGGCCCATTTCATCATGTTGATCATCGCCGAAGTCGCGCTTGCCTCGATGATCGTCATCGTCTTCATGACCGTACTGCTTCGGTACGTCTTCAATACCGGCATCGGTTGGGCGGAGGAGGTCCCCCGTCTCCTGGTGACGTTGTTCGCGTTCCTCGCCATGGCGTTCGGAGTGCGCGACCACATCCACATCTCCGTCAACCTGCTGTACAACCGTTGCGGCAAATGGGGCAAGAAGTTTTTTGATTATCTGTGTGACACCTCCATGCTGGTCTGTGGAATATACTTCCTGTACTTCGGCGGCAGACGCATGCTGATGATGATGAAGTTCCCCGGTACCCTGCCGATGACCGGCTGGCCGACCTGGCTGCAGTACCTTCCCATTCCGCTTGCCGGCTTCCTGATCACGTTCGACTGTATCCTGTTCTTGACAGGGGTCTTGGACAAAGGAGACCTGCTGTACAGCGCGAAGGAAGTGGATTACGTCGCCATCGTGAAACAGCGTGAAGCGGCGAGACAACTCAAGGAGGCCTCCAAATGAGCATGACAGGCTGGGCGTCGTTCGCCCTTCTCGGAGGATTCTTCATCCTGATGTTCCTCCACATCCCCGTAACCTTCGCGCTTTTGATCGCAACGTTGATCTCCGCGACCCTTTCCGGACTGAACATCGCAGCGTTGATCTCCCCGATGCTGGACGGCGTGAGCAACTTCTCCCTGCTGGCCATCCCGTTCTTCATTCTGATGGGAGAGATTATGGCCGCCGGAAAGATTTCCGACCGGATCATCGATTTCGCCAACCTGTTGGTCGGCAAATTCCGGGGAGGCCTGGCGTACGTCAACGTCGTCTCCTCCACCCTGTTCGGCGGTGTTTCCGGCTCAGCGGTCGCCTGATGTGGCATCCCTGGGTACCGTCGTCGTCCCGATGATGTACAAGCAGGGATACGACCATGAATTCTCTGTCGGCCTGACCGTCACCACCGCCTGCCAAGGCGTGTTGATCCCGCCCAGCCACAACATGGTCATCTACGCGCTTGCCGCTGGTGGCGGCGTGTCCATCGGCGCCATGTTCATGGCCGGCCTGTTCCCCGGTCTGTTCCTGGGGCTGTGCTTCATGGTGTACTGCTTCTTTATCGGGAAACGGCTGAACTTCCCCAAAGGCATCATCATCGGCCCGGGAGACAAGATGCGCTGGCTGAAGTTTTCCAAGAGTCCGGCTGGCACCAAATGGTCCAACGTGAAGAATCCGGAGGGCTGGAGGATTCTGTCCAATCCGAAGTTCACCTGTGAGATGGGCAAATGCGTCGGAGTGATCCTCAACGCCATCCTGCCGATGTTCACGCTGGTCATCATCATGGTCGGTGTCGCCGCCGGTGTGTTCACCGCGACGGAATCGGCCGCCATCGCCTGTGTCTACGCCTTCCTGCTGACCTATGTGATTTATCGTTCGGACAGGATCTCACATTTTCCCCAGGTTCTGAAGAACACGTTGAAGACACTGGCTACGGTGCTTTCTCTGATCGCCACGGCAAAAGGGTTCGCCTACATGATGACCAACCTCCGCATCCCGGAGATGATCACCAATTCGTTGATCTCCCTGACGGACAACCGTGTGTTGCTCCTTCTGGTCATCAACCTGATGTTGCTGCTCTTGGGCTGCTTCATGGACATGGCTCCGCTGATCATGATCATGACGCCGATCCTGTTGCCGGTCGTGACCGGCCCGATCATCCACATGTCTGAGATCCAGTTTGGCATCATGTTGATCTTCAACCTGGCCATCGGTCTGTGCACGCCTCCGGTAGGAACGGCGTTGTTCGTCGGATGCGCTGTTGGAAAAACAGAACTCGGACCGACCAGCAAGCGGATGATGGGATTGTTCCTGACCATGGTGTTCGCCCTGATGGTCGTCACCTTCTGGCCGCCACTGTCCACCTGGCTTCCGTCGGTCACCAAAGCGTAACGGGAAAACCGTTTTCCTCTTCCAAAACACAAAAGGCTGCCAAACCGGCAGCCTTTTGCAATGCAGGGAAGAAACAACCTGTTACGCGGAAAACTCCGACAATCCCTCGATGGCATACGCCCGCACCGGACAGGAGTCCAGCCCTTTGATGGGCAGTGGAGCGTAACTCATGAAGAACGTATCGGTGGAAAGCCGATCCAAATGCTTCAGCACTTCCAGGAACACGATGTTCTCCGCCAAAAGGATGTCATGGAACGGCTTGACGTCCTCATTTCGGTTCTCGATGGACACGCCATCACCGAAACCGACACATTTGGCGTGATGCTCCTTCAGCCACTGGGCCGTCTCCCCGTTGACCAGCAGCCGCTTGTCCTCCGCCGTATTGGTCTTCGGCGTGAACGGCGTGAGTTTGTATGGGGAATCCAGAATGACGATGTCCCCATCCTTCATCTTCGGGGCGCACACCGCATCCAGCATTTTCGCCGTGATGTAGGTATTGGGCTTTGCGTCGGAAAACGTCACGTAGATGGCTCTCCCGAAGAACGTGGTGAGCGGCAGGTCCGCCACGGACGGCCAGGCGTCATTGTGATGGTACGGACACTCACAGTGCGTCCCAAGATGGCTCATCAAATCCATGTTGGTGTGGTAGTCAGGGATCGGCCCTCCGGTGTTGAAACGGTACAGCTTGCACCTTCTGGTTTCCGTTGCGGGATCCAGTTCCTTGGAAAGATCAACGATCCTCAACCCATGCATTTCATACACACAATCCATATATCCTTCTCCTTCAGGGTCAATCCCTGGGTTTGGTCTCCAGCGCGTGGATCAGACGCACCATCAACTCTTGTCGCGGCACGGGCACCTGCAGGGCCTTCGCCCTGCGGACCACATAGCCGCTGATCATATCCACTTCCGTCTTTCGCCCCGCCTTGATGTCGGAGTAGATCGACGTATATCCGCCATGGGCACGATCCAGAACGCCACGGATATCGCGCCTCACGTCCTCCCGGTCAAACGGATACCCGTCCGCCTTGGCGACGGAAAGCGCCTCATCCACCAATGACACGACGGCATCCCACGTTTCCTGATGCTGTCCCAAGATATTCCATCGAACACTGCAGGACGGCGGTCAACGCGCTGATGCTGGTATTGTTGAACAGCTTGCGCCAGACGCTGCGCATCACTTCGGAAGAGACCTTGGTCGGGAATCCGCAGGCGGTGAATTCCGCCGCTATGGGCTCCAGGATACTGCTTTCCCCTTCCACCAGTCCGATGACCGTCACACCGGAGCCACCATGGACCACCACCCCTACATCCCGTACCGACGCGTTGTCCTGCGTCGTGCCGATGATGATCCGGGTCCGGGGGACGAACGGGAGAATCAACTCATCATGACCGGCTCCGTTCTGGAACGTGGCGACCAATGTGGATGGGCCGATCAAACCGGCGTTTGTCTGCAGCGCCTCCCGGGTATGCATTGATTTGACGAACAGAATTACCAGATCCACCGGAGACATTCCGGAGGTATCCGTCGTCGTGTCAGGATGGTACAGGTGCTCTCCATCCGCCTGGACGATACGCACGCCTTCCCGGCGGAGCAGTTCGGATTTTTCCGGATGTACGCCAACAAGCACCACGTGGTTCCTGACGGACAACAGGCTGCCAAACAGGCATCCCATGGCGCCATCCCCAAGCACAGCGATACGCATCACGCACCTCCAAGCAGGGAAGAGCGCACCTTGACCACCACTTTCTTGCAGGTGACGCTCCGACCATTCCAAGCCCCACCGGGACGATGGATGTCCGTCGGGAAGAAGATCACGACATCACCCTTGCGGGTGTACACCCGGGACTCTTCGTCGGCCACAGGACAATAGTACAGGTCATCCTTGGGGTTTCCTCCGACAATCGGCTCGTTCCCCTGCCGTTCGGAGCACCCCAACAGCTCCTCGCCCTCCACCCAGTACTGTACGTCCAGATAGATGTCGTGGAACTCCGCTTTGCATTGGGTGATGTCCTTGGTCTCAAGGGTGAACACCCTTGCGAACAGATCCTTCCCCTCAATGGGATACTCCCCTGGCTCCATGGAAGAGAAATCATGGGTGCGCAAGTATTGGAACACCCGGCGAAGCACGCCAGGAAGCCAACTGTCATCGCGATCCAATCGTGTGGTAATCATGCCAGCTCCTTTTGCAATCGATTGCAATCCACCAAAGTATAGGTATCTTCGCTTCCTTGGTCAAGTTCAGGTTGTCTCTCGGAGAACGATGGATGAGACGATCACCTGCTTCTTTTTCCCCGGTTTTCCTTCGACGGCATCCACCAACGCGCGGGCACACCCGAGGGAAAGCTCCCCCAGTTTGGTATCCAGACTGGTCAGCCGGGGGGTGGTCACGTACGCGTACGGACTGTTGTCCACGCCTATGACCGCTACGGACTGGGGCACAGCCCTCCCCGCATCCTGCACAGCTCGCAGGCCTCCCGCAGCCAAAAGATCGACGGCATAGATGATGCCATCCACCTGGGGATGCTGGACAAGCAAGCTGGCAGTGGCGTCATATCCCGCCTGGTAGTCCGACGAAGATGCCGGGATGATCCAGGACGTGACGGAAGGATCCTTTCCCACCTCGTTGAGGAACCCCTGCTGCTTGATGCGGTTGCTCGGCGTGTCCGTCCCGTTGACGAACGCAAGATGCCGCCTTCCCTGCCCTAAAAGCAACCGAACGCAGGAAGCGATCCCCTCCGCCTCGTCGGCGACCACGCCGTATGCCTGGGGCAGGTCCACATAGCCGTTGGCGATGACCACCGGCGTGGTGGCAAAATACAACTGCAGGGCATCCCGTACGGCGTCACACTGGAATGTGGAACCGATCAACGCGACGCCATCGACACGACGAGAAGCCAGAACCCGGAGGGAATCCACCTTGGAAGGATCATCATCCCCGGTGTTGCAGATCAACGCGCCATAGCCATGATTGGCGAACTCCTGGGCGATCAGGTAGGCACCCTCGGCATAATGGGAGTTGCGGATGTCCGCCACCAGAATCCCCATCATCCGGGGCGTCTGCATCACCAGCCCACGGGCCGCCTCATTGGCGAAAAAATGATGGGTCTCCAACAACGCCTGCACCTTTTTGCGGGTCTGTGCGTTGACACCTGGCTTTCCATTCAGCACACGAGAGACGGTACTGCCCGAAACCCCCGCTTCCTTAGCGATATCATAAATGGTCACAGACAAAGGATACATCGGGACGCAATCGATTGCAACACAAGGACAAACAAAACCCGCCGAGGTACCGGCGGGTCGTCTTGTCAGTGGACGTATCGTTGCAACGTAGCGCGTACCGCACCGGGCGCCTCGACCATCTCGGTGAAGTACCGGATGACCAGTGGAGCAAGGCCGGTGGCGTACAGATCCACACCAAACAGCGTCGTATCGGAGAGGATCGGGCGAAGCACCTCGTCAAACGGTCCCTTGTCCCCCAGCTTCACCGACGCCACATAGGCGCTCTCTTCGGCAAGCCGCGGATCGGGACTGGGGGTGAAAGCGTTGCCTTGGTCGTCGATGCCCATCAGATAGCGGCACCAACCGGCAAAGACCAGCGGGATCACCTTCAGATCGGACAGATGCAACGCGGGATTGGCCTGATACGCCTTGATCGTCTCCCCGAAACGGATGGGAAGCTTCTGGCTGGTATCACAGGCGATACGCTGCGGCGTGTCCGGCATGAACGGGTTGGGGATGCGCTTGTCCACCACTTCGTCGATGAACGCCTTGGGATCGATGATCCCCGGGTTGACCACCACCGGCATGCCTTCCCGGTAGCCGATGATTTTGACCATTTCCTTCAGCTGGGGATCCTTCATCTCGTCGGCGATCAACGTGTAGCCGAGCAGGCACCCGAAAACAGCCAAGGAGGTGTGCAGCGGGTTCAGACAGGTGCATACCTTCATCTTCTCCACCTTGTTCACCGTGTCACGGTCGGTGAAGTAGACCCCTGCCTTCTCCAGCGCAGGCCGGCCATTGGGGAAATCATCCTCGATGACCAGGTACTGAGGCTCCTCCGCATTGACGAACGGAGCAATGTAGGTGTTCTTGGAGGTCACCACCACCGCCGTATCGGTGAAACCATCCTTCTCCAGCATCTCCTTCACCTTGGCGTCCGGACGCGGCGTGATCTTGTCGATCATCGACCAAGGGAACGACACGTCCTGGTCAAGATAGGTCAGGAAGCCCTTCTGGCAACGTCCCTTCTCCACCCACGCAGAGGCAATGGCTTTCACCGCCGTCTCCAGCTTCTCCCCGTTGTGGGAACAGTTGTCCATCGAGCAGAGAGCCAGCTTCGCCTTGCCGGTGAGGAAACGATGGTATACCAGCGCCGTCACCTTGCTCATCATGCTGGCAAGCTTGCCTTCCGGGCCATTCTCCATATCGGAGACGATGAACGGGAAGAACTGTCCGTCCTTTCCCTTCAGACCGTAGCCTTTCTCCGTGATGGTGAAGCTCACCATCTGCAACGACGGGGATGCAAACGCATCCTGGAACTTCTTCCATTCGTCGGCAAACGAGGAGTCGCACTTGTATGCCGCCGCCACCGAGCCGACCACCGTCTTGGCGATGGAACCGTCGGCCTTCAGCGTGACAAGCAATGAGATGTCATCATGCGGCGCATAGATTTTGTCGATGATCTCATAATCGAACCCTTCCCCGACGATGATGCCTTTCTTGGCATCCCCTTGGTTCAGCAGGTGCTGCATCAGCATCGCGGGAAAACCGCGGAAAATGTTTCCCGCTCCGAAATGGATCCACACGGGCGAAGCGAGCGTCGCCTTCACCATGGCGTCACGGTCAAACCGCGGCATCTCAAATCCTTTACGTTTCCATTCCGATTGATCCACAATCCCTTCTGCATTCAATTGCATGAGTACCCCCTCATTACGTATGGTTTCTGAAATAGCCGGGATGCTGGCGTTCGATCTCCCCGGCCTCTGCATCCAATCTTCCCAGATGCGTCTTCTCCAGCTCCGTCACCGCAGCTTCGTCACGGTCACGGAACGCCTGGATCATCACCTGGTGCTTCTCCATGATGGACGGACAGACATCCGGCACGCTGAACGAAAGAAGCCGGATGCGATGGTAGTTGCCGCTTTGGTCCTGGATCAAATCCCACAGCCTGCCCAGTCCCTGACTTTGGAACACCACGGCGTGGAACGCGTCGTCATAGGAGAGGAACATCTGCATGTCCTCCCGCTGCCAGGCGTTCCGCTGTCCGTCGATGGCCAAGGCCATGTCGGAAAGATCCCGTTCCGTCCGCTTGCGACAGAACGGCACGGCCGCGTTGGTCTCCAGGCTGGTGCGAAGGAACCGCTCCACCTGCACCTGTTCCATGTCGATCGGCGCCACGCGGGTCCCGCTCTGCGGCAGGATTTCCACCAGGCGCTCCTCCCGGAGCTTCAGCAAGGCATCCCTGACGGGAGAGCGGCTCACCCCCAGTTCGTCGGCCAGCGTCTGCACGTTCAGCATCTGTCCCGGTTGCAACACCGTGGACAGAATCTTCCCGCGCAGTGTACGGAAAATCTGCTCGCTGGCCGTCATCCGTTCCATCTTAGTGGCCACGCCGCGCGTTCTTGTCGATCGCTTCCCACAGTCCGTTGATGTACGTTGCACCCAACGCGCGGTCATACAATCCGTACCCGGGCATCGCCTTCTCGCCCCAGATCATCCGTCCGTGGTCCGGCCGGATCGGTCCGTCAAAACCGATGTCGTACAGGGCGCGACAGATCTCGTACAGGTCGAACGAGCCGTCACTGGAAAGGTGCGCAGCCTCTTCGAACACCCCCGGCGCGAAATGGTGCAGGTTGCGCACATGGGCGAAATGCACCCGTCCGGGAAGCGCGCGGATGATGCCGGGAAGATCGTTCTTCGGGTTGGTTCCCAAGGAACCGGCGCAGAACGTCAGCCCGTTGTACGGCTTGTCCACCGCTTTCATCAGCTTGAGGATCGACTCCTTGCCGGTGATGATCCGGGGAAGCCCGAACACCGGCCATGCGGGATCATCCGGATGGATGGCCATCTTGATGCCGTACTTCTCGCACACCGGCCCGATGGCCTCGAGGAAGTACACCAGGTTGGCGAACAGCTTGTCGGCGTCCACATCCTTGTAGGCTGCGAACAGCTCCTTCACATGGGCAAGCCGCTCCGGCTCCCAACCGGGCATCACATGCCCGCCGCTCTGGTTGTTTGTCTGGTCGAAGAACGTCTGGGGATCGATGGAATCGACTACCTTCTGGTCGTAGGCCAGCACCGGTAGAACCATCCGGTCGAACTTTCGCCAAGTCGGTCCGCGTCCAGTCAAACACCGGCATGAAGTTGTAACAAACCATGTGGATGCCTTCCAAGGCCAGATTCTCCAAGGTCTTGATATAGTTGTCGATGTATTTGTCACGGGATGGAAGCCCGATCTTGATGTCGTCATGAACGTTGACGCTCTCGATGCCCAGGATGGACAGGCCGGAGGCCTCCACCTCTTCCTTCAGGGCATGAATCCGTTCCCGAGGCCACAGCGTGCCGGCGGGAAGATCGTACAACGTGGTGATGACCCCCTTCACTCCGGGGATCTGCCGAATCTGCTGCAAGGTGACGGTATCGAACTTCGAACCGTACCAACGTAATGTCATCTGCATAGGACGAAACTCCTTTCGCCCTATATTAACATACTAATATATTAGTTGTCCACAAGAATCTTTTCCCTTTTCCCGAAACCGGGTACACTTTTCCCATGTTCACCTGGAAACCGGATGCAATCCCCTACCAAAAAGACGAGTTCTCCCAGAACCCGATGTACCGGGACATCGCCCGGGCCATCGTCCGCCATGGGAGCGGGACAACCTTGTTGGACGCCGGAAGCGGCCTGGGGTTCCTTTCCGCGGCGTTCGCCTCCCTGGGGTGTTCTGTCATCGCTGTGGAACAGAACCCATTGGTCGCCGCTTCGGCCGTCTTCCCCACTCGGGTGGAGGATGTCCACCAGCTTTCCCCTTCGCTCGTGGTGGACACGGTGGCATGCTGCAACTTCGGCTCCACGGTGGAATGCCTCGAGTTGGGGGAAATCCATGCATCGAAGACACTCTGTCTGGTAAGGCAGAACTGGGGGGGCCACCGCTTCCGACCGGACGCGCCAGAATCCAATCCGGCATCCCGTACCGCGATGATGCTGGACGCCCTCTCCATCCCTTGGGAGGAAGAGCAGGTGACGGTAGAAGCAGGACAACGGTTCCGAAGTCGTGCCGACGCCGTCCGATTCTTTCAGCTGTGGGGCAACGATACCGTCCCGCCGCTTCAAGTCCAAGCGGGATCGTTTCCCTTTCTGTACCACAGGGAAGGCGTGATGCGTCTGTTTTTCATCCGCCGCTCGGACATCCCAACCATCCGGACCAACCACCTCCTGGTCATCTCCGGTTCCCAGGGGATCGGGAAGAGCACGCTCCGCACCCGGCTTGTCGCACACTGCACGGCTCCCCAGACAGGATTTCTCACCCACAAACAGGACGACGTCGTCGTACTGGACGGCATCTCAAGTAACATACATGGCATCGTCGGAAAACCAGGCCAGATACGGGCCGACGGTTTTGATACGTTGGGCGTCCAGGCGCTGCAAACACCGGGAAAGCTGAGGATCATGGATGAGCTGGGATACATGGAGCGGGACGCCCTGCGGTTCCAGAAGGCGGTGAGGGACGCGCTGCACGACGGGGTGGACACCATCGCCGTGGTGAAGGACCGGAGCACCCCGTTTCTGGACGCCATCCGGAGCGATGCCGCTTCCTTGTGCGTCCACCTCACTCCGGAAAACAGAAACGCCGTCACGGAGGACCTTTTGCGCTCCGTAACGGCGAATCTCAACTGGCCGCTTGGCAGGCGGCTCAACGGCTGAGAAGGCTCTGCACCTGTTCGTCGCTCAGCGTGGCGTGATAGAACAATGAGAAATACCGTTTGGCCTCTTCAGCCATATCATACGTGGCGCGATCGGGATACAGCAGTTTCGCCCCCCACAGCAAACCGAGGAACCGGTTGACGGACGGCGGGTTGGCAAGCCAACCGGCAGGCACATCCGGCGACAGATAGTATGTTCCCCGTTTGATTGCCTCCACCTGGGGCCACAGGGGATCCGTCTTCGCCTTCTCGTAGGCGGGCGCCGCGTCCCCGGCGAAGATCACATACGGCGGATTCCACCCGAGGATCGCCTCCATGTCCACTTCGTTTCCCGTTCCCTTGGCGGACGGATTCTCCACCACGGCGAGGTTATCCAGGATCATGTCCACCGCCTCTCCCTGGTAGCTGTTCTTGGCAAGCACGTTGATGCCTTTCTCGCCCACGACGTAGATACCCTGCACCTTTCCCCCATCGGTGATGGTCTTGATGCGCGAGAGCGTCTCGCTGCAGTAATCACCCAGCGTCTTGGCTTCCTTTTCCAACCCAAGGAGCGATCCCAACTTGGCATAGGTCTGGTCCATCGTCGCCGTGGTCGCGTCGATGTGGATCACCGGGATGCCCAGCTGAGCCTGGATTTTGTCCAGATCTTCCGTCATGTTGTTCTTCCGTTCCCCGACGTCGAAGACCACCTGGGGATCCAGATTCAACACTTCCTCCATGTTGAACGTCGCTTTCCCTCCGTAGATCTGGCCGGCGAACGGGAGATCCAGATACTTCGCGTCGACAATTCCCTTCGCCGAATCGTTCCACCGGACGGAGATCCCGACGAAGCGGTCTGCCGCCAGCGGGAACAACACGTACTGGGAGATCAAGCCGGAGGGAAGGATCCGCTCCACCTTGGACGGCAACGTGACGGTCCGCCCCAGATCATCGGTGAATTCCACCGTTGTTGCCGCAGGCGGTGCCTGTTCCACAACCGGTTGTGCAAAAAGCGACCATGCCATCAGGCATGCCAGCACTACGACAAACACATTTCGTTTCAGATTCAAATTCATTTCTCCTCTCCCTGTTTCCTGTGGACACACACCCGGATGGCGTCATCATACAGGCTCTCCATCCGGACATCCACGCCATACACTGATTTGATCATTCCTTCGGTCATCACTTCCTGGGGCGTCCCCTGGGAGAACAACCGACCATCCTTGAACACCGCGATCGATGACGAATACTGGTAGGCCTGTTCGGGATTATGGGTGGTCATCACCACGGCGTATCCTTGTTCGGCCAGATGGGACACTTCCTCCAGCACCTTGATCTGGTTGCCCAGATCCAGATTGGCCACCGGCTCATCCAACAGCAGGTTCTTCGCTTTCTGCATCAACGACCGGGCGACCAGCACCAACTGCCGCTCCCCTCCGGATACTTCCAGAAACAGCCGGTCGGCCAATGAGGCGATCCCAAGACCATCCATCGTGGCCAACGCCTCTTCCCGTTCCCGCGCTCCCGGGCTTCCCAATGCACCGACCCGGTTGTTGGCACCCATCAAGACCATTTCCACACAAGGATAGTTGAACGTCGGATACGATATCTGGGGAACATAGGCCAACTGGCGGGACAGCGCTTTGCGCGAGAGGGTGCGGACATCCGTTCCATCCACCATGATGCGCCCCGTCCATCCCGAACGGATGCCAAGCACGCACTTCAGGAGCGTCGTCTTTCCCGCTCCGTTGGAGCCGATCACCGACGTGACCTGCCCGTCACGGGCGGAGAAATCCACATGGTCCAGGGCAAGCTTCCCCTCTCCATACCCATAGGTCAGTCCGGATACCACAATACTCATAGGTGCTCCTTTCCCCGAAGCATCAAAAAGAGGAAGAACGGAGCCCCGACGAACGCCGTAAGGATGCCGATGGGGATCTCGCTGGTCGCGGCACACCGGGCGATGTCATCCACCAGGAGCAGGAACAATGCGCCGAACAACGCCGATGCGGGGAACACCTTGGTATGGGAGCTGCCGGTGACCTTGCGCGCCAAGTGCGGAACCACCAGACCAACCCAGCCGATCAAGCCACAGGTGGCGATGACCGCCGAAGTGGCCAACGTGGCGCTGATGACCAACACCCCCCGGAGCCGGTTGACATCCACCCCCAGCGTCAATGCGTCTTCGTCCCCCAGACTGAGAAGATCGGTTTTCCAGGAAAGAAACAACAACGGCACCACCCCGATGGCAAGCGGCACCACGGCGATCGCCACGGTGTGCCAGTCCGTTCCGGAAAGGCTTCCCATCAACCAGTAGGTGATGGCAGGCAATTGGTTGGTGGGGTCGGCGACCAGCTTTATGAACGAGGTGCCCGAACCGCACAGCGAACCGACCATGATGCCGGAGAGGATCAACCCGGTGGTGCGGCGGGTCTTCAGCGCCCGGGACAGGGCATAGACCAACATCACCGTAGCCAAGCTGGCAAGAAATGAGAGGGCCATCACCCCGGAGGCAGGAAAGCCCAGCAGAATGGCAAGCGCCGCGCCGAACGCTGCGCCATTGGACGATCCCAGGATGTCAGGGCTGGCCATCGGGTTCTGGAACACCCCCTGGTACGTCGCGCCGGAAAGGGACAACGCCAGCCCGGCCAACATCGCCATGACGATGCGCGGCAGACGGATGGAGAACACGACCCGTTCCATGGCGACTGTCCAGGTCCGATGGATCGGCACGATCCGTGACAGCAGGATCCGCACCACATCCCCCATGGACAAGGCATACCGTCCCCACGTGATGGAGAGACAGAACACCACCAAAAGCAACAGGGTGGTGACAATCCAAATGAATGGGCCACGGCGTGTCATGCATCGATGGTAGCATTATTTCCAATGCAACACAATGGAAGAAATAATCCGCAAAAATCATAAAAAAAGCATGCGCCGAAGCGCATGCCCATCATAACTTTTTCCTTGTTTGCTTACTGCAGATTCAGCAACAACGAAACACCAAACTTCCCACTGTCCCAATCCACGTCAATCAGATTCTGGACATTGGTGTAATCATTGAACGTGTAGGAGGTATCCACCATGTAGCTGGCTCCTACGGAGAGCCCGCCCAGCATGAAGTCAACCATGGCGCGATAGGTCATCGGAGCGTTCATCACGACATTCTGGAACGAGGCGCCATCGACCACGGTACCATCCTGCGTCTTCACCTGCCATGTACCATCGTTGTTCTCCGCGCGGAGACGGGGTCCAAGACCGACACCGACACGGATGGTGTCCAACAGGTCCATCGCCAAGCCGGCGGTGACGATGCCGGAGATTTCCGGCATTCCGGAACCGTCGGTGGACGAGCCGCTGTACAATCCCATGGCGGTGATGTCAAGCATCAGCAGCTTCAGACGTACGTCCGCGCCAAACGTATAGTTATTAATGTCCTTGAATGCTTCCGTATCATCCGTAACACTGCCTGCGTTGACGCTGTACATGGCGATTCCTCCCAGACTCAGGCTGATGGCTTTCGCAAACAGCAGGGAGGGTATCAACAGTACGACAAGCACCAATGCAAGTATCATTCTTTTTTTCATAATGTTTCTCCTTGTTGTATCAGTCTATCGGGATTTTTCCAAATCCACAAGAAACTCACCAAAGGTATTTGATGAGAAAACCGTATCTTCCCGTGTTCCAATCCACATCCAGCAGGTCCTTCACCTCATACCAGTGTTTAAAACGAAACAACGTATCCACCTGATAGGTTACACCGAACGCCACCGGTCCGGTCTGCCATTCGGCTGATGCGCGGTACGCCACCGGGGAATAGGAAAAATATTCGATGACCTTCTCCGCCTCGGTGAGGAACCCGTCATTATCGTAGCGCCAGAAGTTGCCATCACCATCACGAACCACACGGAAACGAGGTCCCGCCTCAATACCCAGCCGCACCGGACCAAGTTTCAGGGATGGTCCCAGACTGGGGAACACGGAAAACTCAGAGACGTCGTTCTCTTCCATCCGGGCTTCCCCGGTGAGGCTGAATCCAAACCACATCACGTGGGCGTACCCACCCAGCTGGATACCCCAATCAGAAGAGGAAACAGGAAACGGTGTCGTGACGCCCGCACCAAAACCGCCACCCACATCCCCCTCCGCACACAACACACCCATCAACGACAGAGCTACGAGGACCATCCCGAACCGTTTGCCCATACCCCACCTCATGCTCAATAAATGTCCAGACTCAACGCGAAGGTCAACATCCCCTCGCTTGTCCTGAAGAAATCAGAAATGCTGGGGGACGAACGAAGCGTGGAGAGGGAAAGGTTCGTAGGACAAAGATACCCGGCATGAAACCCGAAATTCCCCACCTGCGCGGAAAGCCCGATCTTCCAATACATACGACTGTGCATCAGCAACGAACCGAACGACGTGGAAGAATCCACCACGGAACCATCGGCGAGTTCATAGCGGAAGGCGCTGTCACTTTCACTCTTGGTCGGCACAAGCATCCCCAGCGACGGGCCGAACCCAAATTCCAGATTGGACACGACGGAGAGCGGAATGGAAACACCAGGCATCATCAGGATGAGCAGTTTGCTTTCGTCATCCGAGTAAGAGAACGGCAAAAACGACGCTTCCACCGTCATCAAGGAAAAGCGAAATGCCATCCCACCGCCAATATGCCAATTGTCAAACGACTGCATTCCTGCACCATAGCCACCATCTCCGGGGTACAGATACCCGCCCACCACCTGCAACGACGCGGTGGAAAGGGATCGGGCGCCCACGGCGCCACAAAGGAGGCACAGCAGCATGATGCTGAACAATCGTTTGAGTTTCATATGCATAAACTCAAACAAGAATCATATAAGAAAGATACAAAAAACCTTTAAGAAATGATACGGTCCAACTCGGCGAGCCACAGAGTGGCGCAGGCATCACTAGGCATCCGCCAGTCCCCACGGGGAGAGAGGGTCACCGAACCCACCTTCGGGCCATCGGGCAGACAGGAACGCTTGAACTGCTGGGCGAAGAACCGCTTGCAGAACACCTTCAGCCATTTGAGAATCTCCCCATCGGCGTACGCTCCGTCAAACGCGTACCGGGCCAACCGGTAGATTTTCGCAGGAGAGAATCCCCAGCGAACCAGGTAGTACAAGAAGAAATCATGCAGTTCATACGGACCGACGATATCCTCCGTCACCTGGCTGATCGTCCCATCCCCGTTGGCGGGAAGCAACTCCGGACTGACCGGAGTTGCGATGACGTCCAGGAGGATCGCCTTGACCTGCTCCGGGGACTGCACCGCCACGTAATGCACCAGAAACCGGACCAACGTCTTCGGCACGGAGCAGTTCACCCCGTACATCGACATGTGATCCCCGTTGTACGTCGCCCATCCCAACGCCAGTTCGGACAGGTCTCCCGTTCCGATGACCAGTCCCCCCTGTTGGTTGGCGATGTCCATCAAAATCTGTGTCCGTTCACGCGCCTGGCAGTTCTCATAGGTGACGTCCCGCACCGTCTCATCCTGACCTATGTCGGAGAAATGCTGCCGCACCGCGGCGGAGATGTCCACCTCGCGGAGCGTCACCCCCAACGCCTTGGCAAGCCGCGTCGCGTTGCTTTTCGTCCGGCTGGTCGTCCCGAAACCCGGCATCGTCACGGCGATGATTCCCTTGCGTTCCAGCTTGAGATCATCAAAGGCGCCGACACAAACCATCAACGCAAGCGTGGAGTCCAGTCCCCCGGACAAGCCCACCACCACGGTTTTCCCCTGCACGTGGGCCAACCGTTTCTCCAAACCCAGCCGTTGCAGACGAAGGATCAAAGCGCACCGCTGATCCCTCGCCCCATCATCGGCGGGCACGAACGGACTCCGGTCCACGTGCCGGGTCAGGACCGCTTCCTTCACCGGCATGGCGAACTCCACCACATGGCATTCGCGATGGCTCTGGGCGAACGTCGTCACCTTCTGGCGTTCCAGCGTCAACCGGTTGACGTCGATCTCGCTCTTCAGCACCTCCCCGCTCTGGGCGAACGACTGGGCAAGCACCGTACCGTTCTCCGCGATCAGGTTATGCGAGGAAAACACCAGATCGGTGGAGGATTCCCCGAATCCGGCGTCGGCGTACACGTAGCCGGCGATCAACTTGGCGCTCTGGCTGGCGACCAGGTTTCTTCGGTACTCCGCCTTCCCCACCAGCTCATCACTGGCGCTGGGGTTGACGATCACCGTGGCGCCGCCCAAGGC
Organism: Sphaerochaeta sp.; assembly: GCA_022482495.1. NCBI lineage: Bacteria > Pseudomonadati > Spirochaetota > Spirochaetia > Spirochaetales > Sphaerochaetaceae > Sphaerochaeta > Sphaerochaeta sp. The sequence goes on from JAKVPA010000008.1 coordinate 51,045, forward strand.
AAGATCCACCGATGGGGAGGAAGGAACCCACAGATCCTCGCACACCTCCACGCCAAAGCCAAACTCCCGTTGTGATGCGCACGTGAACACCAAGGGAAAACCGAACGGAACCAGCTGGCGGCAGAGCATCACTTCCCGCACCCCATCCTCCCCCGGGGTGAACCACCGCTTTTCATAGAACTCCTGGTAGGTGGGAAGGTTCCGCTTGGGAACCACCCCAAGGATCTTGCCGTTGTACAGGACCACCGCACAGTTGTACAAGCGTCCGGAGAACGAAAGAGGACAACCGACGACCATCACCAGGTCGAATCCTCGGCTGAACATCACCAGATCGGCCAACCCTTCCAAGGCCCCCTGCTGCAATGTCTGTTGGAGAAACAAATCAGCGCAGGTGTATCCTGTCAGACAGAGCTCAGGGAAGACCAGAAGCCGAACACCGGCTTTGGAGGCCTTCTCGATCCCCTCTTTGATCCGCTCTACGTTGTACGGGCAATCCGCCACGTGCACCAACGGAGAATATGTACCGACCGAAATGAATCCATCCCTCATTCCATCCTCCCCAACACCACACACGCTTCCTGCCCAAAGGTCTGTGGATACATGTCGAACACCTTCATCTGTAGGGGATGGTACCCCGTGGAGGCGAACAACGCCAAGTCCCGCGCCAGCGTGACGCTGTTGCAGGACATGTAGATGATCCGTTGGGGCTTCCATCCCGCCACCAAGGACGGGACATTCCTGTCCAGTCCGATCCGCGGGGGATCCAACACCACGGTATCCACCCCTTCCTTGCTGACCCAATCCTTCACATCCCCGGCATAGGAACGGGCGAACGGCGCGTTCTCCTTGGCCAGGCGCAGGCAGGAACGATCCTTCTCCACCAACACGATTTGTTTGTCTTTCCCGATGAACGCGCTGAACGTCCCCACGCCTCCGTACAGGTCCATCACCCGTTCCCCGACTACGGCGTTCCGGACGAATTCCCCCATCTGGGGCAGCACGAACCGGTTTCCCTGGAAAAACACCTGACCATCCACACAGAAACGAACCCCACCGGCCTCCAGGTGCACCACGGTACGGTCCGTCGTCACTCCATCATCCCCTGCAAACGCATTGACGGCAAACACGCCGTCCTCGCCACCACCGGAGAACATCACCTGACGTGCCGCATCCCAGAGCCGATGCTTGTCCTTCAGCAGATCCCGAAGCGGGTGGACCAGAACGGGACAATCCTCCACCGGAACCAGCGTATTGCTCCGCCGTCCCAGGAACCCCACCTCTTTGGAAGTCAGGCGCACATGGAAACGAGCCCGGCACCGATAGCCCCACGCCGGTCCGCAGGCAACGCCAAGAGACGGAAGCTCAGCGATTCCGCCGATTCTCCGGAGATTTTCACGCACCAGGTCCTCTTTTGTCTGCGCCTGACGGGCGTCAGAGAGAATCTGCAGGTCGCACCCGCCACAGATTCCCGTAGTACGGACAGCGAGGCTGGACGCGATCAGGAGACGGGGCGAGCACCCCGGTGACATGGGCGACCTGGTAGTCCGGGGTGACCCGGTCCACCTGGCATTCCACCGTCTCTCCTGGCAACGCGCCCTCAATGAGAAGGATCTTTCCATCCGAGGAGCGGGAAAACCCCAGCCCTCCCTGGACGAGGCGCTCACAGACGGCAACCATCGGCGAACCTGTCCACAAACGAACCGATGACATCCATCCCCTGTTGCCAGAACGCGGGATCCCGGATATCAATGCCGACGGAAGCGGCCACATCCATGGCGCTCATCGATCCCGTCTTGGAAAGCAACGAGACATAGGTATCCTCAAAGTCCTCGGGATGCTTCTCGTAGATGGCGTACAGCCCCAGCCCGAACAGCTGGCCGAACGCGTACGGATAGTTGTAAAAGCTGAAATCACTGCTGTAGTAGTGGCTCTTCACCGCCCACATGTACGGGTGGTAGACGGATAATTCCCCGTACGTCCGCCTCTGGCAGGAGACCATCAGACGGCAGAACGCATCAGCGGTGAGCTCTTCCTTGGCCCGCTTGTGGAACACCTCCTGTTCAAACAGGAACCGGCAGAGGATGTCGACGCACACCTGGGTGGCGTCCTGCAGGAAGTGCTCGGTCAATGAAAGCCGTTCATCGAAATCCCCTTCCTTCAACGCCCCGTTCAGGGCGACGAACTCACTGAAGATCGACGCCGTCTCCGCCAATGTCATCGGGTAGGTCCGAAGCAGATGGGGAAGCGGCAACACGATGCTGTCGTGGAACGCATGGCCCAGCTCATGGGCGAAGGTGGACACCCCATTGTACGTTCCGTCGAAATTGGCCATCACACGGCTCTGTCCAAACGCCGGGAAAGCGGTATCATATGCGCCCCCCACCTTGCCCTGGTGCGGAAACGGGTCCACCCACCCCTCGTGGAACGCTTTGGTGACGAACGATCCCATCTTCGGGGAGAACGCGCCCATCTGCCGGATGACAAACTGTTGGGCTTCTTCGTAGGTGTACGTTCTTCCACCCTTGCCCACCGGGGCGAACAGATCATAGAACGCCAGCTGGTCCACCCCCAATACCTTTGCCTTTGTCTCGAGATACCTGCGGAACATCGGAAGGTTGTCCTGCAGCGTGGAAAGCAGGGCATCAAACGTCGCCTGGTCGATCCGTGACTGGGACAGGGAGCGGGCAAGCGGGCTTGCATAGCCCCGCTTCCCATCCAGCGTGATGGTTGCTCCTTTGACACCGTTCAGCGCCGCGGCAAACGCGTCCTGATGTTCCTTCCAAATGGAAATTTCTTTGGAAAACGCCAGCGCCCGGAGCGTACGGTCCGGACTGAACGCGTAGCCACGGAGTTCGGTTGCCGTCTTCTTCTCATCATCCGTCCACGCCACTGTGGCGTTGGCCGAAACAGACTCCTGCAGGCGGGAGAACGCGTCCGTGCCGCTCCGGTTCAAGTCGGAGGCAATCGCCTCCAGTTCAGGATCCATCGTATGACGCTGCTCCTCCAACAACTCCTCCAATACGTACCGGTAGGAGGCCAACGGCTGTCCGTCTTCCGTCAACCGATGGATTTCTTCCGTACGAGAAGCCAGGAAGGAAAGCATGGAGACATGGAGATGGTCCACCGCAAGGGAGGCCTTCCCCACATGGGAGACAGGCGCGGATGGCGAAAGGCATCGGTGGTGTCCACCGACCGGACGGCTGATGCGAACGCCGAAAGGCTCTCCATCACATCCAGGATCTTCTGGTACCGATCCAATGCGTCGACAAGCGAACAGGATTTCCGTCTGATATCCCGTTCCAGACGGCGGGAATCCGTCACCACCTGAGAGAGATCCCCGCGGAAACGGGGGCTGCCCACCGTCCCGTACAACGTATCCATATTCCAACCGGTCATAATTCCTCCAATCCGTACTCGGCGATCTTGTTGATCAACGTCCGGCGGGAAATGCCCAGTTCCTGGGCGGCCTTGGTCCGGTTGCCCTCCCACCGCTGGAGCGCCCGGATGATCGCCGTCTCTTCCACATCCTTCAGGCTTTTCGCCTGATCATCATCCACCGGCTGTTCGGTGCGTTTCTGTTCCTTGGTGAACACCGAGCTGTTCAGCTCCAAGTCATCCGGGGTGATCTCATCCCCGGATGAGAAGATCACGGCGCGTTCCAGAATGTTCTCCAACTCCCGGACGTTTCCATAGAACTGGTAGGAACAGAGAAGCTTCAGCGCCTCAGGGGTGAACCCTTTGACCTTATGCCCCACCTGCCGGTTCAGCCGGGCAAGAATTCCCGCCGCCAGGAGCGGGATGTCCCCGCTCCGTTCCCGCAGCGGTGGTATCTCAATGCGGACCACGTTGAGCCGGTAGAACAGATCCTCACGGAACTGCCCGTCACGGACCATCTGCTCCAGATTCTTGTTGGTCGCCGCGATGATCCGCGCGTTGATCGGCATGGCGCTCGTACCACCCAGCCGGGTGATCCTCCGCTCCTGCAGCACCCTGAGAATCTTCACCTGCAACGACAACGGCATGTCCCCGATCTCATCCAGGAACAGCGTGCCCCCATTGGCCAGCTCGAACATGCCGGTCTTGCGGTTCACCGCTCCGGTGAACGCTCCTTTCTCATACCCGAACAACTCACTTTCCAGCAGGTTCTCCGGCACTCCTCCGATGTTGATGGCCACGAACGGCCCCTGGGAAACCGGACTGTTGGCATGTATCTCCCGGGCCACCACTTCCTTCCCGGTGCCGCTCTCCCCGGTGATCAACACGGTGGAGGTGGTGTCCTTGATCTTGGCGATCAACGCCTTGATCTTCATGATGGCGGGGCTCTCGCCGATGAAGGCGCTTTGCGTCTTCCCGTCCTCCATGCTCTTCGCCTCCACCAAGGTCCTCAGGTTCTGCGCCTCTACGAGCTTCTTCAGCCGGATGACCAGTTCCTCAGGATCGAACGGTTTGACCACATAGTCCTGGGCCCCTTCCTTCAGCGCGGTGACGGCGTCGGTAATCTCCCCATGGGCGCTCATCATGATCACCGGCATCCGGTACCCTTCCTTGCGCAACCACTCGATCAACTGCTGCCCGTCCATGCCGGGCATCTTCAGGTCAACCAACACGGCGTCATACGGCTTCTCCCTGAGAATCCGTTGGGCGGACAACCCGTTCTCCGCCACATCCCCGTCGATCCCGTCCAGCTTCAGGTACTGCTGCAACGAATTCCTGATGTCTTCCTCGTCATCCACGATCAATACGTTCATATCGTTACTCCAAATGGAGGCTGCTTGGCATAATCACTTCCGCCACGGTTCCTCCGCCATCCCTTCCATACAGTTTCAGATCCCCGCCACGCGCCTTGACGAACTGCCTGCTGATGGCCAGCCCGATGCCACTGCCATGATCTTGGTGGTGAAGAACGGATCGAAGATCTTCTTGGCATCCTGACGGGGAATCCCATCCCCGCGGTCCATCACCAGAATGTGGATCTTGCCCCGTTTGTCATCCCGGATCTCCACCGACACCTGGGGATCACGTCCCTGGCAGCTTTCCATGGCGTTCTTCAGCAGGTTCTCAAACACCGAGCGGGCACGCCCGGGATCCATCAGAATCCGTTCGTTCCCCTTGGCGACGAACGAAACAGGACGCTCAAACGTCTGGCACAGCTCCCCGAACAGCGCGTTCAGGTCGATGACGGTGGGGTTTCCCAACGGGTTCCGCAGGAAATCGCTGACCTTGTTGGTCAGCTGGGTAAGCCGCTGCACCTCGCTCTCCATCACCTTCAGGTCTTTGTGATGGCTTGCCGGAAGCGTCTTCTTCAACAGCGCGAGCTGGATGGTGATGGCGGACAACGGGTTTTTGATCTCATGGGTCAGCGTACGCGCAGCCTGTCCCAGACTGACCAGATTCTCCTGCTTGGACAATTCACTCCGGTATTCCCGGTTCTTCAAATAAATCTGCAGGACGAGAAACAAAAGCGCCGCCAGGATGATCGACGCGGCATACCCCAGGATGCGCAGCCCCACGATCCGACGATGGTATGCCGTACCGTTGAGCACCACGTACAACACATCAGGGAAATCCAACGGTGTGGTGAGCAGTCCGCTGGAGGTCAGCGCGAGGTTTCCGGTATCCAGCAGGATGTTCAGCCGTGAGTATCTGAGGTATTCGATCAAGCCGGTCGTCGTGTTGTAGTTGATGATCCCCGTCTCGATGCTCTGCTGTCCGTTGTGCAGTGAGAAGCCGGTGATGTCCAGCACCTGGGGTACCTGGCCAAGGCTCATCACCCGCCGGCCGGTGCTGTCATAGATGCCGATGCCGGTGACCTTCTCGTCCTCCATCGTCTTCTGGGCTTTCTGGGCGTCTCCGTCCTGCAACGAGAGATAAATGGAATTGAACGAGCGTTCCGCCTCGCTCTGCATCTTCAGGTCTTCCCGTTCGATCAAGGCTTGGGAGAGGAACAACACCATGGCGATCAGAATGGCGAAGGAGATCACCAGCGAAATGATGACCAGATACAGCTCCGTCTTGTCTCCCATCAGCCAACGGGTCGGTTTCACCTCACGCCTCCCTCTTTCCATTCATAGTCCAAAGCCCATACCGGGTCAAGTTCGGAAACCGACCCATGCTTCATGATACCGAAGAGGGAGGACAAGGCAAAGACCCCGGGGATATGAGGAAGCGGTGACCTGTGTGACAATCCTGTGGAGGGAAGTGAACATGTATAGAGTTATGTGTCGATTCCGTGGCCAAAGCATACGAAGGGGAATTCCCTGACTATGATTGAAGGCAATGAGGTATCCGATGAAACGAAGCTTCCGAATTCTGCCATTGATCATGTTCTCCCTTCTGGTGTTGAGCCCTCTTTCCGCGAAGGACCTTTCTGAAATCCTCTCTTCAGCGAAAGCGAACAGTCCGACGCTGAAGCAGGCTCAGTTGACCAGGGAGAACAGCAAGCTTGCTGCCAAAGCGGATACGCTCACCGATTCCACTTCCCTCACCGTATCCTCCGGGGACGTGACCTACCAGGGAGCGAGCGTCATCAATGACAGCTCCTCCGATTGGGACAACCAGGCGTATCTGTCCGCCATCACCGCATCCCCCTCGCTTTCCCTGACCATCCCCTCAAACGCCACCGATTCCACCACGATTTCCCTCTCGATGGATGATTCCGGCGTGTATTCCCTGAACAACGGGACACAGATCGGCGTGATGAACCCATCCCTCTCCGTCGGACACACGTTCACCTTCGGCAAGACTAGCGACGAGCGAACAACGCTGCTGGCCCAGTACAACTACCTGTTGGCCGACACCACTTATGCCTCCAGCGAACAGGATTTCGAGACCAGCATCCTGTCCAATCTGGTGGAGATCCTGACGGAAGAACGGAGCATCGCAGAAACCACCCGGACCATCGAGAAAGCGCAGAAGACATTGGATGACGCGCTGACTCTGGGGACGATCACCCAGGACTCCGTCTCGGCGAAACAACAACAGCTCTCCATCTTGGCATCCCGGAACACGCTGGCATCCGCAAAGGCGAAACGATCAGCCGCCGTGGCGTTGTTCACCACCCTGACGGGATTGGAATACGACGGAGTGACGGGCATCGGGGAGCCGGACCTTTCCTTCACCGCATCCCCGGATGGCAACAGCACCGTCAAGCTGAAGCAGCAGGCGATGGCCATCGCCCAGGAGAACCTGGACATCCGCAAAGCCCAGGACACCAACACCACGCTGGATCTGTCCGGTGGCAGCGCCTGGACGGTCAGCAGTGCGACCGGCTCCACCAATACGTCGTCCTCCGGTTCCGTCTCCGTCGGTGCGACGCTGAAGCGGCAGACCTACTCCATCGGGCTGTCCACCGGCCTGAAGGGAATCACCTCCTCTTCCGGCACCACGCCGTTCGTCACCGTCAGCGGCTCGTGGAGCAACAACGCCACCAAAGAGAGTGCCCAGCTGGAAATCCTTCAGCTACAGAACAGCGTCCTGTTGGCCCAGTGGGAATACACCACGGCGTTGTCCGACTACCAGAGCAAGGCGGCAAGCCTGACCGGCGACATCACCAACTGGAACCTGGAACATCAGCGGTTGATCAGGCAACTGGACTATGAGAACCAAGCATTGGAGTACCAGCAAACCTTGTTCAAGGAAGGACTGGCCACCCAGGAAGAGATCAAAGACGCAGAACTCCAGGTCAACCTGGCAACCTACGATATTTCCATTTCATTGCTCAACGGATTGATCCTTGAGCAGTCCATCGCAACCCTCGCATCGTAACCGAGAAAGGAGCAGAACCCATGAATAATCCGATCATTTCCCCCGACGGGGACACCCAGGACCTTCTCAACCGAAGAAAAAAGGCGAAAGCCAAGGCACGGCGAAGAAAAATCATCGTCCTTGTGGTCATCCTGGCCATCGCCGCGGCGGCAGTCTTTTTCTTCCTTCGCCGGAAGGCAACCACGTCCAAAAGCGCGACGCCCCAGGCAACGGAAGCCCAGGTATACACCAGCACGTACGACGTCTCCATCGACGTGGACGGATATCTGGAGGCCAACGACACCCAATCCGTGTACGTCCGTACCGACGGGACGGTCACCGGCGTGTACGTCAAGGTGGGACAGGAAGTGAAGAAAGGGGATCTGCTGTTCTCCGTGGATGACACCAGCCAGCAGTACACCCTGGCTTCCATCCAGTCGGACATTGACGAAGCGAAACTTTCCGGCAACCAACGAAAACTCTCCCTGCTGAACCTGCAGCATGAAGCTGCGGAGAAAACGGTGGAATACACCAAGGCGTACGCCAACTTCGACGGCGTGGTGGCCAGCGTGGACATCGATACCGGCGATTGGTTCGAGGCAGGCACCTCGGTGATGACGATCATCGACCGGAGCAAACTGAAAGCCACCGTCCAGATCGATGAGATCGACATGCAGTACGTGAAGCTGGGCATGGAAGCCAAACTGACGTTTGACGCGCTTCCCGGCAAAACGATCACCGCGACGGTCAGTTACATCCCGATGGTCGGCACGTACACCGACGAGGGAATCGGCGTCAAGGACGTCGAGCTGACCATCGACAACCCTCCGGATGAACTCTCTCCGGGATATACGTTCGACGGAACGATCTCGGTGGACGGCTCCGTCCAGCTGGTCTTGATCCCCCAGGCAGCCATCTCCAGCACCCGGGGCGTGACGACGGTGCGGAAAAAGCAGAGTGACGGGACAGTCTCCACCGTGCAGGTTTCGGTGAAGTACCTGGGCGAAGGGGTCAGCCAACTGGTCAGCGGCGATCTTGCCGTCGGGGATACCGTACTGCTCACCTCCTCCACGACGGAAACAAAGACCACCACGTCGTTGATGGGCATGAGTGGTGGCGGCCCGGGTGGCGGCGGTGGCGCGCCCCCGTCCGGCGGTGGAGGGCCTGGAAGATGAACGAGCAGATCATACCCGTCGTCCGCCTGACCGATGTGCGGAAGTACTACGTCATGGGAGACTTCGTCGTCAAGGCGCTGGATGGTGTCACCCTCTCCATCCAGCAGGGGGAGTTCACCTCCATCATGGGTCCGTCCGGTTCGGGCAAATCAACGATGATGAATTTGATCGGTTGTCTGGATACGCCGACCAGCGGCACGATCGCCATCACCGGGGAACCCACCTCGGACATGGATGAAGAAGAGCTGGCAGATCTGAGGAACCGGAAGATTGGATTCGTCTTCCAGCAGTTCAACCTGTTGGGAAAGCTTTCCGCAGTGGAAAACGTCATGACGCCGCTCCTGTACCGGGGAATGCCGGTGGCCGAACGGCGGGAACGGGCGGAGGCCGCGTTGGAGCGCGTCGGGCTGAAAGAGCGGATGCTCCACAAGCCCAACGAACTGTCCGGCGGACAAAAGCAACGGGTTGCCATCGCCCGTGCGCTGGTGACCGAACCGTCTCTGCTTCTGGCCGACGAGCCAACCGGAGCGCTGGACTCCAAGACCGGACTGCAGATCATGGAGATGTTCGAAGGCCTGAACGCCGAAGGACTCACCGTCGTGCTGGTCACCCATGACCAAACCCTGGGCATGCGGTGTCCCCGGCAGATCCACATCAAGGACGGCCGCCTGGAAGGAGGATCCAATGTTGTTTGAAAACCTCAAACTTGCCTTTTCGTCCATGCTGTCCAACAAACTCAGGACGTTGCTCTCCCTTCTTGGCATGATGATCGGGGTGGCTGCCGTAGTGACCATCCTGACGCTGGGGGACAGTGCGTCGGGCAGCATCACCCAGTCCATCGCCTCCGGAGGCCTGAACACCATCACACTGTATCCTACCAGCGGGGAGGCGACCACCAAGGAGTTCACCGACACGTTCGGCGTGACCCTGCAACGGGAAGTGGCCGGTCTGGAAGCGGTGTTGCCCATCAACACGGCGTCTGCCGTAATCCGCAACGGCCATGAAAGCGGTTCGTACACCGTGATGGGAGTTCCCTCCACCTACGCGTCGCTGAACAACTACAGCGTAGGGGAAGGCGCGTTCTTCACCGATCTGGATAACATGAACCGGCAACAGGTCATCGTGCTGGGCTCCGATGTGGCGGACGACCTGTTCCCCGACGGGAACGCCATCGGAGAGACGGTGAGCATCCTGTACCAGTCCAAAACACGGAGTTACACCGTCGTCGGTGTGATGGACGCCAAGGACGCCGGTTCCACCGCATCCTACGACACCAGCGTCTTCATTCCATACAACACGTTCGTCCAACGACTGCGCAACCCCCGTGTCGTCACCCAGTATCTGATCAACGTGGCGGACGGCTACGACACCTTGGAAGTCAGTGACCAGATCACCGCGTATCTGGACAGCATCGTCGGCAGTGACGGCTATCGGCTGTTCTCCCCGGCGACGCTCGCCCAGATGTCCGAGGAGATCACCGGGACGTTCAGTTCGTTCCTGGCGGCCATCGCCGCCATCTCACTGCTCGTCGGAGGCATCGGCATCATGAACATCATGCTGGTTTCCGTGGCGGAACGGACACGGGAGATCGGCATCCGCAAGGCGCTGGGGGCATCCCCCCGGGTGATCCGCGGCCAGTTCCTCACCGAGGCGGTGGCGCTGACGCTGTTGGGCGGCCTGTTCGGCATCGTGCTGGGCACGATCCTCAGCGTGGTCATCACCCATGTCGTCGGATGGTCCCTCTCCTTCTCTCCTGCCGGCTATCTGGTGTCGCTGGGCTTTTCCATGGCCATCGGCATCTTCTTCGGCTGGTATCCGGCGATGAAGGCGGCCAAGCTCAATCCGATCGACGCGCTGAACTGGGAATGATCACAGAAGGTGCTCGCCACCGTCGACATGGATCGTCTCCCCGGTGACGTATCCGGCATCCAGCAGGTACCGTACGGCGCCCACTACGTCCCGGGGGGAGCCGGTGCGTCCCAGAGGGAGCACGGAGCGCATCTTTTCAAAGTACGCTTCATCCCCGGAAGGGAGGATGCACCCCGGCGCGACGGCGTTGACCCGAAGGTGCGGAGCAGATGCCTTGGCCAACAGCGTCGTTTCTTTGGCCAGGGACGCTTTCCCCAGCAGGTACGGCACCCTGCTGCTGTAGCCGGCATCAGCCCGGGTGTCAGTGATGTTCACCACCACACCCTCTCTTCCCTGTCCCTTCAACCAGTGAAAAAACGCCTGGGAAAGCAATACAGGACTGGAAGCATGAACATCCAGCATTCTCCGGATATCCGCTTCGGTCATTTCCCCGAAGCGACACGGACTGAACTCAGAAGCGCTGACCACAATCCCATCCAATTCCCCGAACCAGGCGACCGCCTGGGAGAACACTTCATCCATCGTCTGGGGACGGGAAAAATCTGCGTACACCATCCCAACCTGGCCAGGAAAACGGGAGGCAAGCGCCTCTGCTTCCCCTTTGTCGGTATGCCACGTCACCACGACGCGTGCCCCATCAGTGAGCAGCGATTCACTGATGGCGAGCCCAACTCGATGGGCTCCTCCAGTCACCATATAGCTCTTTTTCGCATCCATTGGTTCCACTCTATCACAGATTGGGCCAAGATTCGATTGCCGGCACCCCTGATGCGGGATATATTGAATGCATAAGGACAAGATATGGAAAACAATCAGCAAAACCTGTCTGAATTCGAAAAAGATCAGCAGCACCACAAGCAACCGAAAGAGGAGCCGGGTATCCATCTCGGTGGACCGGACCCCAACAAACGGAAGAAATTCACCTTTTCGTTCTGGTATTTCTTCATTTTCCTGATGCTGTTGTATCTGATCAACAGCATGGCTTTGCAGAATGCGTCCCGTCGCGCGATCACCAAGATTGACTACAACCAGTTCAAGTCTTTGGTGGAGAGCGGGACCATCAAGCGGGTGGAAATCACCGACGAACAGTACATCGGATACACCATCACCAAGGAACAGGCACAGACATCCCTGCAATCCAAGGATACGGAATCCATCCAGGACGCGCGCGCCTACAGCACGTACATCGTGCAAAACGACAGCGCGTTCATCCCATTGTTGGACTCCAAAGGCGTGGAATACTACGCCACGGCTCCACAGAAACCAGGAATTGTCTCCACCATCCTCTCCTATGTGCTCCCCTTCATCTTCCTGATCATCATCTGGAGGATCATCTTCTCCAAGATGGGAGGAGCGGAACAGGGAGTGCTTTCCTTCAACCAGAACAAGGCGAAGATCGTCGCCGAGGGGGATACCGGAGTACGGTTCTCCGATGTGGCCGGCGTGGATGAGAGCAAGCAGGAGCTGGAGGAAGTGGTTGACTTCCTGAAGAACCCCCAGCGGTACACCGCCATGGGGGCGAAGATACCCAAGGGCGTGTTGCTGGTCGGTCCTCCGGGAACCGGCAAGACGCTTCTTGCCAAGGCGGTAGCCGGAGAAGCCGGTGTCCCGTTCTTCAAGATGAGCGGCGCGGACTTCGTCGAGATGTTCGTCGGTGTCGGCGCGGCGCGGGTGCGGGACCTGTTCAAACAGGCCAGGGAGAACAGCCCGTGCATCATCTTCATCGATGAAATCGACGCCATCGGCAGACAGCGGAGCGCCGCGTCCATCGGTGGCAACGACGAGCGGGAACAGACGCTGAACCAGTTGCTCGTCGAAATGGACGGGTTCGATTCCCGTACCGGCGTCATCATTCTGGCCGCCACCAACCGGCCGGAGATCCTTGACCCCGCCCTGCTCAGACCGGGCCGGTTCGACCGGCAGGTGCTGGTGGACAAGCCGGATCTGGAAGGCCGTTTCCAGATCCTTCAGATCCACACCAGGGGCATGAAGCTGGGGCCGGATGTCGACCTGCACAAGATCGCCCAGGCATCCGTCGGGCTTTCCGGAGCTGACCTTGCCAACATCGCCAACGAAGCGGCTCTGATGGCCGTCCGTGAAAAGCGTGAGCAGATCGCCCAGGTGGACTTCGAGGAAGCCATTGAGAAATCGGTGGCGGGACTGGAGCGGAAGAGCCGGGTGATGAATCCCGAGGAGCGCAAACGGGTCGCCTACCACGAAACGGGGCACGCCTTGACGGCGTTCATGACCAAAGGCGCAGAACCGGTATCCAAGATCTCCATCGTTCCCCGTGGGATGGGAGCGCTGGGCTACACGCTGCAGTATCCGACGGAAGACCGGTTCCTGCTCAGCCAGAGCGAACTGTTGGGCAGCATCGATACGATGCTCGGCGGCCGTGCGGCGGAGGAAGTGACCTTCCATGAGATCTCCACCGGAGCGAGCAACGATATTTCCCGTGCTTCCGATCTTGCCCGCCGGATGATCACCGAGTTCGGCATGAGCGAGAAGTTCCGCAACATCACGCTTCCCAAGACGGACAGCGGCATCCAAGGCGTCGGCGGCAGCCGTGAGTACTCCGAGGACACGCAGAAGTACATCGACAACGAGACGGCCAGGATCATCAACGAACGGTACGCCGTGGTGAAGGACCACCTGGAAAAGAACAAGAAGGCACTGTCCGACATCGCCGAACTGCTTCTGAAGCAGGAGGTGGTGGAAGGCAACCAGTTCGAAGAAATCGCCAAGAAAGAAGTGGTATTGGCGTAACGAATGACGCCCTCCCCCGCGGAGGGCGTTCTCTTGCCAAACAGGCCTCCCTCCAACTACAGTAGGGACATGATCAAACAACGAATCACCGACCCGGCTTTGCTGGATCATCTTTCTCATGTGGCCAAAGACGACCGCTATTTTTATATTCTCTGCGACGGACAAGTCCGCCTGACCGCTCTGAGCGGCACGTTGATGCTCAACGAAATGCAGGCGAACTTCCATACCGGTACGCTGGAGACCTACGTGTTGGGCAAGGCGTACCTGGCCGGAGCCCTGCTCGCCTCCACCGTCAAAGGCAACGACCGCATCCAGCTCAGCGTGGAATGCGGAGGGCCGCTGGGCGGCTACTTCGTCGAAGCGTGGGCCTGCGGAGCGGTGCGCGGATACCTGAAGCACAACCCCATCCCGTTGGACAAACCGCTTCAGAACAGCAATCTTTCCCTGCTGTACGGACCAGGGTTCCTCTCTGTCAGCAAGATTTTGGAAGGAGACAAACAACCCTACACCGGGCAAGTGATGCTGGAGTACGGCAACCTTGCCAAAGACTTGGCGTTGTACTACCAGCAGAGCGAACAGACCCCATCGGTGTTCGACCTGTCCGTCCAGTTCGACCCGGCAGGCCACGTCAGCGGAGCCGGAGCCCTGTTCTTCCAGGTGCTCCCCGGATGCAAACCGGAGGTGCTCGACCAGCTGGAAAAGGTGGTCTCCACCCTCAAGCCGCTGGGTGCCTACCTGGAGACGGGAAAATCCATGGAGGATTACGTACAGGAATTCCTTTCCGACCTGAAACCGGAAAAGGTGGGTGGAGGAATCGTCGGCTTCTCCTGCCCCTGCGACCGCAACGGGTTCGCCGGGTATCTGAAGCACTTGCCTTCTTCCCAACGGGAAGATATCCTGCAACACGGGCCGTTCCCGTTGGAATTGGTCTGCGTCAACTGCGGGAGCGTGTATACGTTCACCAAAGATGAACTTGAAGGGTTGCTGAATGATCCAGCGGCCAAGGAGAAACAGTAATGGTTTTTTTCGTCACGTCGGCACAATACGTCAATGACATCATCAGCGAGGAGATCGCCAAGGCGGGGGGAACGGACATCAATCCGATCTCCGGCGGCGTGGAATTCAGCGGAGACCTGAAGGCGGCCTATACGTTCTGCCTGCAAAGTCACGCCGCCACCCGTGTGCTGCTTGGTCTGTACGAAGAAGATGGCGTGGAATGTTCCGATGACCTGTACGCGGCATCCGTCGTCCTTCCCTGGGAACAGTGGCTTTCTCCAGAGAAGACGTTCGCCATCACCGAAACGGTCAAACACGTCGACTGGCTGCGCAATTCCCACTTCGCCGCCATCCGTCTGAAGGACGCCATCGTCGACCGTATCCGGTCCCAGTTCAACGACCAACGGCCCCAGGTGGATACGGACAACCCGGATGTGGTCTTCCACGTCCATCTGGACGGAGACCACGTCCAGTGGTACGTCGATTTCTCCGGCCGTGCGATGTACAAGCGAGGCTATCGTCGGGATGAGACGGAAGCCGTCCTGTCCGAATACCTTGCCAGCGCCGTGTTGTACCGCAGCGACTGGTTCAAGGCGATGCGCGCCGAAGGCACCGTCCCGGTGCTGTTCGATCCGTTCTGCGGCAGCGGCACGCTTCCCATCGAAGCGGCGTTGTACGCCACCGACACGGCGCCAGGGATCATCAATCCGAACCGCACGTTCGCCTTTGAGAAACTGCCGTTCCATGACGCCGCGCTGTGGGAGGGCTGCAAACAGGAAGCCATCGCAAAATCGGAAGAAGGGAAGAAACGCCCGGTGAAGATCTTTGCCTGGGATGTGGACAAGAACGCCATCAGGATCGCCAAGGAGAACGCCGCAGCGGCCGGCATGGATTCGTTCATCACCTTCGGGGTGCAGGATTTCACCGACACGCTGGCAGAGGATGTCCCTGCACCTCTGGGATACGTAGTCACCGACCCGCCCTACGGCGTGCGTCTGGACGACAATCCTTCCGCCCTTCCCCTGCTGTACCAGAAGATGGGGGACATCTTCTCCCAGCTGTTCCTTGGCTGGCACTTGTCTATCCTGTGCGGTGACCAGCGCCTCCTCTCCAACATCGACATGAAGCCCAACCGGACCAACAGTTTCATCAACGGCGGCATTCCCTGCCAGCTGGCCCACTACTATGTCTTCACCGCCGAAGAAAAGGCTGAATTGATCGCCAAAGCACAGAAACGCAGGGAGGAACGGCTTTCCCAACCGCTTTCCGAAGGTGCCCAGATGGCGTACAACCGTCTGAAGAAGAACCTGGAGGCCATCACCCCGCTGATGCAACAGCAAGGGGTCACCTGCTACCGGATCTATGACGCCGACATGCCGGAGTACAGCGCAGCCATCGACCTGTACGAGAACACCTGGATATCCCTGCAGGAGTACGAAGCGCCGGTCAGCATCCCGGAAGAGGACGCCGCACGACGTCTGGATGAATTGATCGACGCCACGGAGCGCGCCACCGGCATCGACCGGGAGAAGATCTACATCAAGCGAAGGTCCATCCAGAGCGGCAAGAAGCAGTACATCAGGTTCGCCGACACCAGCAAGTACTACATCGTCAACGAGAATGGCGCCAAGTACCTGGTCAACTTCACCGACTACCTGGATACCGGACTGTTTTTGGACCATCGTCCCATCCGGGCGAGAATCGCCCAGATGGCCAACGGAAAACGGTTCTGCAACCTGTTCTGCTACACCGGCAGCGCTACGGTGCAGGCGGCCAAAGGCGGAGCGCTTTCCACCGTCAGCGTGGACAGCTCGTCCACCTATCTGGATTGGGCCCAGCAGAACATGCGGCTGAACGGATACACGACGATGAACCACTTCTACTATCGCTCCGACTGCATGCAGTTCCTGTACGATACGTGGGACCGGTATGACCTGATCTTCTGCGATCCCCCCACCTACTCCAACAGCAAGAGCCGGGGAAGCTTCGACGTCCAGCGTGACCATGTCGATCTGATCAAAGCGTGCATGATGCATCTGGATCCCGGTGGGATTTTGATCTTCTCCACCAACTTCCGCAGATTCAAGATGGCGCCGTTCCTGTACGACGACTGGGACATCCAGGACATCACTCCCGAGACCATCGGGGATGATTTCGCCAGAGATCCGAAGATCCACTTCTGCTATCTGATCCGGAAGAAGGAAGAGGCACAGGTGGTCAAACCGACGGTCGTACGCAAGGTGGTGCTGAAACAACATGCCGACAAGTCATGACGTAATCACCCTCGCCTGCCCCAATTGTCACACCGAACAGAAGGTGAAAGCCTACACGGCTATCGACCTGTCCACGGATCCCAAGCTGGAACTTGGGATCCTCACCGACAGCGTGTTCACCCACACCTGCACCCACTGTGGCGCATCGTTCACCGTGACCAACGAACTGCTCGTCACCAATGCGGAGGTTCCGTTCGCCATACTGCTTGCCCCGGATTACCAACGGGGCGAGCCAAAGGCGCCGGATTCCCTGAAGGGATATATCAAACGGGTAGTACCGACGATCAACCAGTTGAAGGAAAAGGTGATGATCTTCCAGGCCTTGATGGACGATCGTGCCGTGGAACTGTGCAAACTGTACCTTTCCCTTCAGGAAGCCAGACAGGATGGGTATTATTTGTTCACCGAACACCGGGACGGGAATCTGAAATTCTCCTGGTTTGACGCCAACGATACGTTGGTGGATGCCATCCAGGTGCCGGACAGCCTGTACACCATGGTGCTTCCCAAGGCAAAGGGATTTGAAGTGGACGATGGGGTGTTCACCCCGCTGGACGCACTCTGGGCGCTTGACCGGATCGGCCAGTGATCACTCCACCGGAGTGACGATTTCCGTCAGGACGGAGATCAACAGCTGGTAATCGCCGTCGATGGCGCAGATGTCCGCTTCCAGAAGACGATCGGGATCAGCAGAGCCCCAGTCCGTCTCATAGCCGGCGTACAGCGCCATCAGATAAAAGAACAGCCGTTCCACCCTGCCGTTGCCGTCATTGAACGGATGGAGCGCTTCCATCTCTCCCATGAAATAGGCCAGTTCATTGACGAATTCTTCTTTTTCCAATCCTTTGAGATAATGGGCCGTCTGGATGCGAAGGAACAGGTTCTCCCCTTCCTGACGCAGGTAGCGGGGATCGCAGAAGACCGTCCTCCGCTTGATGTCCACCGTCCTGAGCTGTCCCGCGGAGGGATACACATCCCCGAACAGGCGGGCGTGCAGGTCAAGCAGGGAATCAAATTCAAACGGTGGTTGATGATCCTCCGAAAGAATCTCCGCCATACGGTAGCAACTGAACAGTGATTCAATCTCCTTCAGTTTTTGTCGGTTCCGCAGAGAAAAGTAATTGACCAGACAATGGGTATCCGGATAGTACGCGCTCTCTTCCACCGGTGTGTAATCCGTGGAAAGACCGTGCCGTTCGATATAGTCCTGGATCACCCCATCGGCACTGAGCTTGCCGTCAAGGATGTCCCGGACAGCGTCCATCTCCTCATCGAGGAACGAGAACCCTTCGGACTGATGACTGAAACGGATGAACCCTTCGGATAGCTTCTCTCTCATACCCAAACCTGTTGCGCTTCATAGTAGAGGATACACGAAAACATGGCAAGGAGCGGACCCAAAAAAGAGGGAGCCGACGCTCCCTCTTTGCATTCACGAGACATGTTTAGAACTGCAACCCCCACAGCAGGGAACCGGAAACGGTCTGGGCATCTTTCACCGTAGCGGGTGCAAGATAATACCGGTACGCGACATCCACTCCCACGTAGGCATGCTTGGAGTACAGATACGCCATGCTGAGGTGTCCACCCACGCCATAGGTCAACTGGTTCCAATCAATCGCCGATTCCACGGAGGAGGAAGCGAAGCCACCGCCACCCAAGCGAAGCAGGAACTTGCCAGCCGTAAGGTCGTAATCCAGATAGCCGTTCACCGCGACATCGTGATGAATGTTCTGCCAGAATACAGGATCAAACACCTGGCTGTAACTCTGCGTCGAGTACGGTTCATACAACCCTTGCAGGGTAAAGCCGATGCCGCTGGACTTTCCAAAACTCACGATATGGGAGAAGGAAAGATCCAAACCAGCGGAAACGTTCCACTGTTGTTGGTTGATCAACGTATCTGACAAGCCATACGAAGCGCCACCCATCAGGCCCATGGAAAAGGAGAACTTACCCGGGGCTTTTTCTTTTGTCTGGACAGGTTCGGTTTCCGCCACAGGCGCCGGTTCTTCGGAAGCAGGTTCCGTGACAGCCTCAGGAGTTTCCGTCACAGGCGCAGGCTCTTCGGAAGCAGGTTCCGTAGCTACCTCTTCCGGGGCTTCTTCGGTCGGTGCGGATGCCGCTTCACTGGAAGCAGGTTCCGTGGCTGCACTTTCCACCGGTGCCGGCTCAGCAGCCACCTCTTGCTGTGCTTCAGGTACTGCCGCTTCCGTGGCATCCGCTCCAGCGGGAGCCTCTTCTGCAGCAGCGCTCTCCAACGGCTCCGCCGTGGCGGTGGCGCTGGTGCTGAAATTCACGCCATCATACGATTGCTGAAGATACAGGGTATAGCTTTGCGAACCATCCAAACCTTCGACGGTATACGTCGTCTGATCTGCGTTCACGACGATCCATTTGTCCGGGTCTTCCCCACCGATCTGGTACCGAAATGTGGTAACCTGAGGATCATCCACAGACCACTCCCATGTGATGGCGACAGGAACGGCAAACAGCGTAGTGGTTGCAAAAAGCAGCAACAACATGATACTCATAATGCGTCTGTTCATCTGATTTCTCCTTCTGGGAATATACAATTAACCTGAATAATAGTACATCTCTCTTTGAAGAATAACAAGTAATCGAAAAAGCGGCTACGTTTCCCATTTTCTTCTTCCCTGTTTCAGGATATGCTGTACCCATGCAGATGTTCCATCGATTGACCGTTTTCTGCGCGAGCTCCTTAGGAAACAACCCCTCATACCGTACCGCCGTCGTCGCCTTTGGGACGATGATGGCCCAGCATGGCATTGATCTGGTGTACGGAGGCGGAACCCGAGGATTGATGGGGGTGCTGGCCGACACGCTCCGTCAGGCAGGGAGAGAAGTGACCGGTGTGCTGCCACGGGCGATGAACAAGCCTTCCGTACGGACCCATGCGGCGGAAAGCGCGTTGATCATCACGGATGGGATGCACCAACGCAAAGATACGATGTACCGTCTGGGAGACGGGTTCGTCGCACTCCCCGGAGGCATCGGCACGCTGGAAGAGCTGATGGAAATCTACACCTGGCTGCAATTGGGGTACCACCACAAGCCGATCGGTCTGCTCAACACGAACGATTACTACGGACATCTGGTGGACTTTCTCAAGCACAGCGAACATGAAGGATTTCTGGGAAAGGAATGCCTGGATGCGCTGTGCGTCGATGATGATCCCGAACGGCTCCTCATCAAAATGGAGGCGTCCGGCACCAATCTGCCGGACAAGTTGGCACCATGACAAAACGACAGTACCGCCTGGTGGAGTACAGCTCCATCATCATTGGTTCGGCGCTCACCGCGCTGGGGATTGCCCTGTTCACCGCTCCGGCGAAGATCGTCGGAGGAGGGGCGAGCGGCATCGCCACCATCCTGTTCCACCTGAAAGGATGGGACATCGGACTGGTCACGCTGGCCATCAACATCCCATTGTTCTTTTTGGGCATGAAGGTGTTCGGAAACACCTACGGTATCCGCTCGTTGATCGGCACCCTTCTGCTTTCCGGATTCATTTCGCTGTTTGACCGTATTTCCGGATACCAGAGCGCATTGGACCTGAGCAAGAACTCCAACTACCTGCTCTCCGCGCTGTTCGGCGCAGCCTTGCAGGGTGTGGGCATCGGACTGGTGATCCGTGGAGGCTCAAACACCGGAGGAACGGACATCATTGCCCAGATCCTGGCCCGGTTCACCTTCCTCACCCAAGGCTTGGCCATGTTCGTCGTCGACGGCATCATCATCGCCTTCAGTGCCGTATATTTTGGATTGGAATCAGCGTTGTACGGCGTGCTGTGCGCCTACATCAGCACACTGATGATTGACAAGATCATCCTCAGTCTGGGAACCAACAAGGAAAAGACCGCGTTCATCATCAGCCAGCACCCCGAAGGCATCGAGGCGGCCATCATGGAGAAACTGGGTCACGGGGGCACGATCTTCACCGCCCGTGGCATGTACACCAAGACGGAACGCCCGGTGATCATGAGCGTCATCACCAACCATGAAGTGGCCAGCCTGACGAAGATCGTCCATCAGGAAGACCCCAAAGCCTTTATGATCATCCAGGACGCCTTTGAAGTCCTCGGTGAGGGATTCACCCCCATCGAGGAAGCCACCTGGGATGATGAACACGATGTGACGCAGAAACCTATCGCTCCCAAAGCTGGGAAGGATAGTACTTCGCCTCGATCTTCTTCCTGAGCTCCGTCCGGACAATCTCCCGGTCTGCGCTGTAGGTCATGCCGAACCACTTCTCATCGGTGGTGTACATCTTGATGCGTCCTTCCCCACTGGTGACGATCTCACTGGCGCCGTTGGGAAGCAGGCATTCCGCCTTGGGGGACGTGAGGTTGTCTGCCAGGAACCGCTCCCAGTACCCATGGAAATGCTCGAACGCCTTGGGGGTGAACCCGAAGAAGTTCATCGACACCCATTCCTTGCCGGTAAGCGGGATGTCTTTTCCCCCAAAGTGGGTGACCGGTTTGCCGTCGACGAATTCGATCTGGGTGTTCTCCACCATCTTCTGCAGATATCCGTCGGCATCCACCGTGCAGAGGCCCCGGCTCACCGAACCCTGCAGCGACATGGTGTTTTCCAGCACATAGCCGACCATGCAGTGCTCCGTACTCTCATTCTTCTCGGTGGAAAGCGGTTTGACGATCGTCTGGAACGCCTTCCTGCCGTAGTAATCATCACTGTTCAGCACGAGGAACGGCGTATGGACCTCAGGCTCCGCGCAGAGGAGCGCCTGGATCGTCCCCCACGGTTTCTGCCGCTTCTGCTGGGCGAATTGCTCCGGGGTGAGCAGGCTGTCGATGTTCTGAAACACATAGGACGCGTCCATGTTCCGGGCGATCCGGTCGAACAACCGTTCGCGGAAATCATGCTCGATATCCTTGCGGATGATGAACACCACTTTGTCAAATCCACTCAATTTCGCGTCATAAATGCCAAAGTCAAGCAACGTCTCTCCATGCATTCCCACGGAGTCGATCTGCTTCACTCCGCCATAACGGCTCCCCATGCCAGCCGCAAGCACCACTACTGTCGGTTTCATAGCACCCTCCAACGCAGAGCATAATCCGTTCGGCGGGAGATTGGCAATCTCCCCCAACCGTCCTATGATGGGTGATATGGACAATTGCACATGGTATTCCGATGTGATCCGTTTCTGCCGGCAGAACGACACCTGCCAGCACTGTCCGTACCATCTGGTCAACGACACCAAAATCGACGGTACGCTTCCCTGCTTCTCCAGCAAGGAAAACCTTGCTTTGCTTTCTGATTGGCTTGGGCAACCCCATCAGGGACAATCCGTGCCCGGCGAGGAGATCGAGTCAATGATGGACGAGATCGTCCAGGAAGACGACGAGGACTATCTGATGCATGATCTGGATCACGCCTGAAGCGAACGGAAGGAAACCTCCCCACACTCTGCATACGGTCCCACCAAGACTCCGGTGAACGTCATCGTACGGGTCCCTTCGGCGCAGAGGCCCGCCACACTCAGAGACCCCAACAACCGCAGATGTTCCGGGTTGTTTCCCCACCGGAACTGATACGAACGAGGGTCTGACACAATCTCCAGCACCAACGAATCCGGAAGTCCGTCCGGCATCCACACCGAGGAGACGGGAACCGTCATTCCGTGCAAGCATTGCCAGAGTGACACCCGGTTTGCCCCCGTATCAACACGGATGGCGAGGAACGTGTCGTTGGAAAGATAGGCGGCAACGCCAAAGACTGCGGAGGACGTCCAATCATGAACCAGCGTCCGCATCCTGCACCCGAACTCCTGTTGCCGGATGCCAAAGAACGACGGATTCCCCATTGGCGAGGAAAGCTCCGACCCATTTCCCCTCAGCCGCATGGCTCCATCCTTCCAGATCGGCATCCACTGCGGCACTCGTGGGGAAAGATACTCCTCGCGATCGGTCAGAACGATATTCTGGACGCTCTCTTTGAACGTTCCTTCATCCGGCTGGATATGGAACCATCCATCCACGTCAAACACCACCGTCCCCAGAAATGTTTCCCGTCCCAGAGCATGCAACAACAAACCGGGAAGCGGACGAACACCCAGAAACACCGCCTTCCACCGCCCTTCTCCATCCGGGGTGAGATCAGCATGGCCCAGGCACTGCACCGGCTCCTCCGGCCTGTCCCGGGAAGAGAGGATCGGATTGTATGGACAGGGCTGGTACGGTCCCCAGAGCGCTGAGGAACGGAACAGCGTCTCCATATGGCCGTACTCCGTTCCCCCTTCGGCGAGCATCAGGTAATACCACCCATTCATCACATACAGATGCGGTCCTTCCGGATAGCGGCCGCCGGAACCGGAGGTGAGGAGTCGTGGGGACGCAAGCACGGTTCCCGTATCAAGGTCGACCGGCGCCATGATGATGCCTGCGCCGTTGGTCAGCAGATACGCCTTCCCATCCCCATCAAAGAACAGCGAGGGATCGATCCCAGGCATGGCGAGGGGAATGGGGTCGGACCACGGGCCTTGGGGATGGTCGGCGACGAACAGGCAGTTTCCCAGCCGTGTCACGTCGGTGACGGTGACGTACCATTTCCCTTGGTGGGTGCGAATCGTCGCGGCGAACAGGCCGCGGGAGGCGCGCATCGCCATCCAGCCCAATTGCTCTGGGCGTTCGGCTACGTGTCCCACACACTCCCAATGGACAAGGTCCTCACTGCGGGAGACCGGCAGTCCCGGAAAAAACTCGAAGGTGGAATTTACCAAATACCAGGCATCCTCTCCCCGGCAGATGCTGGGATCAGGATGGAACCCACGGAGGATCGGACGCACGTTCACTCCTTGATGGCCCCTGCCAGTGTCCCCTGGAGGATCCACCGATGGCCGAACAGGTACATGATGATCGTCGGCGCCATGGAGATGATCACCGCGGCGGCATACCGGGGCATTCGGTCAGTACCGTAGGCGTTGAGGAACTGGGAGACACGGAGCTGCATGGTGAACAGTTTCTGGTCATTCAGCATGATCAACGACAGGAAGTAATCGCTCCAGGCGGAAATGAACACCAGGAGCAAGGCAAGCACCGTCGCAGGATTTGCCAGCGGCAACATGATGCGCGACAAGGTGGCCCAGTGTCCCGCGCCATCGATGCGCGCCGCATCGGAGAGTTCGTTGGGAAGCGCGGCGAAGAACGAGCGGTAGATCAACGTCCAGAACGGAATGAGGAACGCCGACATCGGAAGGATCAGGCCGATCAACGTGTTGGACAGGCCGAGCTTGATGTTCAGCTTGTACAGGGGGATCAACCCCATCTGGATCGGGATGAAATAGCCGATCAAAATGGCGTAGAACAGGATTTCCGTTGTTTTGGAACGATATTTTGCGAACACATATCCGGCCAGGGCGGAAGACGGGACGGTGACCAGAATCGCCCCCAGACTGACGATCAACGTATTGAGCAATCCCTGTCCGATCTGGATCGCTTCCCAGGCATCCTGGAAGTTGGACCACAGGAACTGTTTCGGCCAAGCCCAAGGGTCGTAGGCGTATTCCAGTTGCGTCTTGAAGACGAACATCCAGGGAAGCAGCATGGGAAGCAAAATGGTCAACGAAAGCAAAATCAGGATGATCGTGATGATCACCTCAGGAACTCCGTATCTGACGTGTCTGCCCATCACTTGCCTCCTTCATCCCCGCCGTGACCGGCGAACTCCAGCACGGTGAACACCAACGAAAGGATCAGAATCACCACACCGATGGCCGAGGCCCGTCCGTACTGCCAGTTGATGAATCCCTGCCGGTACAGGCTGATGCCCAGGGTAATCGTCGCGTATCCTGGTCCTCCGGTAGTCATCATGTAGGGAAGATCAAACAATTTCAGGCTGCCGATGGTGCACAGCACCGCCAGGATCCGGAAGGCTCCTTTCAGATTGGGCAGAACGATGTACCAGGCGTACTTCCACCCGGTCACCCCGTCAATCTCCGCCGCTTCCTTCATGTCCTTGGGCATCTGTTCGATCTTGGACATCAGAAAGATGATGGGGAAGCCGGTATACGCCCAGGTCGCCACGGCGAACACCGACCAGAAGGCGATGTGCACGTCCCCAAGGAAATCAATGTCTTCAAGCCATTTCCACCCGGCATTCGCCCCGATGCTGTTCAGGATCCCGTTGGTCGGGGAGAAGACGAACTTGCCCAACATCGCCGTAATGGCCGAGGGCAGAACGTTGGCCAGGTAGAAGATCGCCCGCATCGGCCGGGTGAACCGGTTGATGTAGAACGTCAGGGAAAAGGCGATGAAAAACGCCAAGGGCAACTGGATGATGATGCTCCAGAACGCCCAGAGAAACACATGGAGCAGACCTTGCTGGAATTCCTCGCTGGCGAACAGCTTTTTATAGTTCTCCCATCCGATGAACCGGTCCGCTCCAAGCCCGGAGGACTTCATGAACGACAGGCGGAACGTCTCTGCGATCGGATAATACATGAATACGGCCAAAAACAGAAACGCCGGAAGGATGCAGAAAAAGATGAACCGCCTCCGGTCCCTTTCCGCCTTCTTCCGAATCTGCCGTGACATGGCCGATAGTTCTCCCGCCTGCATGGTTCGTTCCTCCTCTTCCACAAAACCATTGGCGACGCCCCCCCCCAACGGAGGCATCGCCGGAATAACCATTATTTCTTCACCGGTCCCACTTCATCCGCGACCAATGCCTCGAACTGGTTCATCGCCGCAGCGACATCGCTGCCAGGCAGGAAGAAGTTCTGGATGGTATCGTTCAGCGGGGAAGTGACTGCCGGAGGTAGATCCTGGTCCCACCAGAACTGCACCGTCTTGGACTGGGAGAAGAGCTCACTGGCCATACCGGTCAGGTTGTTCTTCGCCGGGACGCCCGGAACAGAGCAGATCCGTCCAGGATCGGCACCGCACGCCTCAACGCTCATCGCATAGGTGAGGAACCGCACCACGGCGTCTTTCTTCGCCTCAGCCTTCTTGGTGACGATGAATCCGATGTCCGTCTGGCCCATCACATCGGTCACCTTGCCCACTCCGCCTTCCAGCACCGGGAACGCGTAGAATCCCAGCTTCTGGTCGGTGAACGTAGGATCGGAGAACTGCGCGCACATCCAGGAACCGGTGACCATCATCGCGGCTTTGCCGCTGGCCATCTGCTGCTGTGCATCTCCATAGGCATCGCCCAGCGGCTTGGAGCCAAAGTATCCTTTGGTCACCCACTGCTGGTACTTCTGCGCCGCCTTGATGAACGTCGGATCGTTGAACCCGATCTTCCGGGCCTGGGCGGAACCAAACGCGTCCCCGCCGTACCGGTTGACCAGGTACATGTACATGGCAAGCGGAGGCCATTTATCCTTGGCGCCGCAGGCAAACGGCTGCACGCCCTTGGCCAGCAACGTGTCACACACCTTCTCCATCTCGGCGATGGTCGTCGGCGGCGTCAGCCCGTACTTGGCGAAAATCTCTTCGTTGAGGAAGATGCCGGCCACGGCGAAGAACGGCGCGACGCCGTAAATCTTGCCCTTCCACGACATGGCATCCTGGGCGGCTTTGCTGCCGGGAATGCTCCCCAGTTCCTTGGTCATGTCCAACAGACGACCGGCATCGGCGTATCCGCCCATCACCGAGCCGCCCCAGCTCTGGATGATCTCCGGAAGCTGGTCCACACCGCTTGCCATGGTGATCTTCGTCTTGTCGGCAAGACCGGGATCACCCAATGCGATGTAATCCAGTTTGATGTCCGGATTCTGCTTCTGGAAATTCTCCAGAAGGTCATGCATGTAGATATGGTCGGATGACGTATCCGCGATATCCCGTCCCCAGATGGTCAACGTGACCGGCCCGCTGGACGCAGTCGCTTCCTTCCCTCCCTGGGCGAACAGGAACGCCGGCAACAGTGCCAGCACCACCAACACCAACAGATGTTTCTTCATGAAAACCCCTCCTTTTGGGTCGTACCCGTATCTCAATCCCCGTCCCACCGCTCCTGCGGCAGGCGTAAGGAATCATAGCTGTGATAAGGAAGCACGGTGAGGATGGATGTCACCAACCGTGGATACAGCCGGCTTCCCAGATCCTTCCCGTCGGACGCGTCCACCTGGTCCGTCATGGAGAAGCGGGATGTCCCTCCGAACAACCACGAGGCATGGACGTCATCCCGACGGACCAGCACGGGATCCACCCCGAGGATCCGCTCGGCGACGAACTGGTTGAGGAAAATCTTGCTCAACCAGGTGTTTCTGCTGGTGGAGGAAAGCTTCCATCCTCCCGACGTGGCGTCAATGCACCGCCCCGGTTTGAGCACCGTCAGCAGATGCCGCCGAAGCATCAGCAGAAGATCGCGGTTCGGGCCATGGGCGGAAAGCGCCTCTGGCGCTCCGCAGAAATAGGGATACACCAGCCCTTCGATGGCCGGAATGATCATCGAACGGTTTCCTCGCTCGAACACGGCGGGGATGTACCCCTCGTCGGGAAGGAACCTGCTTTGCACCGTGGCGGAAATGCGATCGGCCATCTGGGATGCCTTGCGGGCGCTGGAAGGATCCCGCTTGTCCTTGGCGAAGAACGCAGAGAGGGAGACGAACGCCCCCCAGGCTTTCATCGCCAGGTACAGGTTGTTCCTGGCCTGTCCCAGACTGACATCCAGCGAATCATACGTGGTGATCTCCGCGCCCCGGCCGCACCGGTCGGAATCCACGTCCATCACCCCATCCTTGTTTGCGTCCCGGGCGATGATGGAGGACAACCCTTCCTGCATCACATCCAGGTTACGCTTCGCCCAATCATCCCCATCCTTCGCGTTGTGGCAGTACAGACAGGCAAGGAGCAGGAAGTTCAGCGTCTCCTCGTAACTCATGAAGCTGAAGCAATCGGAGAGGTCGGTCAACTCATACGAAGAGTTCCCATCCGGGGTGAACCCATCGGCCACGCCCTGGTCATGGCAGAACGCGACGCCATACGCGTCACGATACCGGGACCGGGCAAGGAAGAAATCCAGTTCGTTCTCCACCGTCCATGGGGAGTACGCAAGTTCCCAGAATGCCTGGTCGACGGTCAGATCCAATGTGTTCATCATCTGGTACTCACCCTCGTTGACAACGAACACCGGTCGTCCCTGGGTGTCCAGAAGCAGTTCCGAGTTGGCAAGATAGGAATGCACCGCACCGCAGAACAGGAGCCGTTGTGCGGGCGAAACCGGCAGATTTTCGGCAAACCGATCCTGCTCATCCGCCTGTTTGATCTTTTCCTGCGCCTTCTCCAACGTGAATTCCAGGACATCCTCAAGATTGCGGAACAAGGAGGCATAGTACCGTTGCATCGGCTCGACCGCGGTGACTACTCCGCTTTCGAACACCCCGGCGGCGACGACGAACGTCCGTTTGACCCCCGCAGGGATGGTGAACCGAAGCCCACCTTCCGAAGAAAGCCGCCTGAGCACCGGTGTTCCCTCGAACATCGTGGCCAACGGATTCCAGTCCAGCACCTCATCAACGCCATCCTGGGCGAACGCGGCGAAGCCCATACCGGGTTCCACGACGCCATTCCCAACAACCTTCCCCCCGTCGCGTCAGAGAATGGCCGCCGCACCCCCTGCATCAAAAAGAAGCCGGAAAGCGGTTCGGCGGAACCGGTATTGTCAAATGTAAGGGAGAGCACCACCGACGGACAGTACGCGTCCCGGAGCAGATCCGTGCTGGTATGGGAAGGATCCTGCTTGTCCCCGAAGAACGATGCGATCTGCAGGGTCATCAGACCGGCCTTCCACGTCTCACTGCCCAACGACGTGACCCGGGTGATCTCTTCCTGAGAAAATACGGTATACGGAGCGGGAGCCGGCGTGTCATCCTTTCCGGTGTACGCCGAACTGCCGAGACCGGCCTGTTCGGTGCCGAGAAACGGAAAGAGACAGGGTGGACAGGATGCGACACGATAACCGACGTACATACCGGTCTGTGGCGGTTTGACGTCCCCAAGGACGAATCCCGCGCCTTCATTCCGTTTTCCCAGCACCAGGGAAGCGTACGCGCCCCACATGCCATGCTGGGTGTAGTAATCGTTCCAACCGTTCGGTGTTTCGTTCATGCCAGTCCCTCGATTGACATGATAGCCCGGCTTTTCCCAGGGGAACATCGGAAGTATCGTCCATTTTTCTGTAGGCAAAAGTTCCTACTTCCTGCTGTTCCACGTAGCGGCGAACCGCCTGAGCTCCCCGGCGCTGGACAACCCCAGCTTTCCCTTGATGCGTTCCTGGTGGGTGTGCACCGTCTTGACGGACAGGTGGAGGCGCTCGGCGATGTCACTGGCCCCATACCCCTTGCCCAGCAAGGTGAAGATCTCGAACTCCCGTTCCGTCAAGGCCGCCGCGGGATCGACGGAAAGACCGGAAGCGCAACGCTCGGCAAGCCGTTCCCGGAGGTTGTCACTGACCCCCAGCCCTCCGGAGAGAATGGTGCGGATGGCGCCGATCAACACATTGGGCTCTTCGTGTTTCATCACGTACCCCCGAGCCCCCGCTTTGACGGCCCGTTCCCCATACAGGTTCTCGTCGTGCATCGAGACGACCAGCACCCCCATGCCGGGGCAGAGCGTCCTGCATTCCTTGACGAACGACAATCCATCTTCATCCTGCAGGGAGATGTCCACAATGGCGATGTTCGGTTTTCCCTTGGACAGGAGCGCCCTTGCCTCGGCGACGGTGGAAGCCTCCCCGAAACAGTCCAGACCCAGTTCCTGATGGATCAACGTCCGGATGCCCATCCGATATAGAGGGTGGTCATCCAACAACAAAAACGTCCCGCGCATACCACGCTCCTATTGGGCCACCCTGCAGGTGACGGTGGTCCCTGCAGGAGATGACCGGATGCCAAGTTTCCCTTCGATGAGATTGGCGCGGTACGAAAGGATCCTCAGTCCCATGCCACGCCCCCGGCTCCGCTCCGCGTCAAACCCGCTTCCGTTGTCCGAAACCTCCACCGTGACCATCCCATGATCCAAAAACATCCCTACGTGGATCGCTCTGGCCTTGGAATGCCGCACGGCGTTGTTCAACGATTCCTGGATGATCCGGTACAGCTGGAACGCCTTCTCCCGGTTCTGCACGGAGAATCCTTCCTGGACGGTCAGCTGGATGGGAACGTTCCCCTCCTCCCGGGCGATCAACTGGCGCACCGCATCGACGATGCCGTTCTCCTCCAGATCGGCCGGATACAGGTTGCGGGAGATCTGCTTCGCCTTGTACGCCGTCGAAAGTGCTGCGTGGGAAAGTTCCCCCGCCATCTTTTTCGCGTCGCTGTGCTCCTCCGGCAGACTGTTCTCCAACGCTGCGGCCAGCATGCCGATGCCGGCGATATCCTGGCACAGGTCGTCGTGGATGTCCTGCCCGATGCGCGTCATGATGTCGTTGGAGTTGTCCAACAGTTCCCGTTCCAGCACTTTTCTCCGTGATATCTCTTCCTTCAGATGGCGGTTGGCCATGGACAGCTCCACCGTCCGGCGTTTGACCTGTTCCTCCAACGCCGTCTCCCGATGCTTTTCCAGCGTCATCACCGACGCCCCTTTCAAACTGGTGGACAAGATGTCCCGGAGGGTGGCGTACACATGGCGGTCGGCGGAATCGGCGGAGCAGAGCAGGTAGCCGATCTGCTCCTGTCCGAACTGAAGCGGTTCGCACACGTAGGCAAGGGTCTGTGGGGAAAGCCCGCTGGGAAGCAGCAGTGAGGTGGGGAACCGTACCCCGTACGGCGTGAGGATCCGAATGTCCCCGTCATGGGAGAGCATCAACAGGTCGGACCATTCCGGCGAGGAGGATTTGGTGTCAAACAACACGACGGCGCAACAGGAGATGGCAAGATCCCGGACGCCTTCGGCAAGCTCCCGAAGAATATCCTCCAGGGAGAACGAGCGGACCATCGCCGACTCGATGCGCCGAAGGAGCGCCGTCCGCTCCTCAGCGGCAACCCGCTTGGAAACCTCCTCCCGAAGCCGCTGCTCCAGCACTTGAAGGGAAAGGGCGTCCAATGCCCCGACGCACCCGCAGGATTCCCGCACCACGAACGCCGAGGAAAGGTCGGAGACTTCGTCTTCCGGCCTGCCGGAACGAAACCGCATGGCAAGGTAGCGCACCGCCTGCCGTCCCAACTCGGCCATCGGCTGGTGGATGGTGGTCAGCGGCGGCAGAGACTGCAGACTGTCCGGAATATCGTCAAAACCGGTGACGGAGACCGCCTCGGGAACGGGAATACCATGCTCGGAGAGTGCCCGGATGGCACCCATGGCCATCTGGTCGTTGGCCGCCACCACGGCGTCGAAGCCCCACCCGGAAGCGATCAACGCCATCACTTCATGGTATGCCCGCTCCTCCAGAAAATCCCCATAGCGGATCTCCGCCTTGGCTCCCGGAGCGAGCTCTTCGATCATTTCCTTGAATTCCGCTTCCCGTTGCTCGCTTTCCGGGTGGTTGCGGGGCCCGGCCAAGAACACGAAGCTATGCCGATCATGCACTTTGATCAAATGGGCGACTTCTGACCGGATCCCCCCTTTGGTATTGGCCTTGAGAAACGCCACACCGGGGAATTCCACCCCCAGGGAGACCATCGGAATGCCGGAAAACCGCGCCAGATACCCTGCGATCCGCTGGGTGTCGTACGACGATCCCATCGTGTTGGTCATGATGATCAACCCATCCAGACGAGCCAATGCGGCAAGGGAGAACGCCGTCTCATCCAACGCCCCGGCCCGCCGCTGTGTCTCGGCGTTGCTGCCCTCAAAGAATACCAACTGGAACGATGAACGGGCCCCTTCCTCCACGGCGCCCTGGAAGACGGCATGCTGGTATGACTCTTCAAACTGCGTGGCGAGAAATCCAATCCGCAACCGTTCACTGCGCATACCGTCCCTCCTTCGGGCTCAGTATACACCCATTTCCCGCTGACGCAAGGAAACAGTCAACGCTCCAAAATTGGGAATACGCAACACAGGAAGAATTCTGCAAGAACCCTTGAAAAACTGGGAGCAAACCGTTAGAGTGTCTGTTGTCCCAAATTGATGGCTCTATAGCTCAATTGGATTAGAGCGTCTCCCTCCGGAGGAGAAGGTCGTGCGTTCGAATCGCACTAGAGTCAACCACAGGCCGCAGAAAACTGCGGCCTGTTTGTTTTACGGCATCCCAAACGACGTGACCAACGTTGCGGCTTCCGCTTCCGTCAGCTCCCTCGCAGGAGGAAGACGCCGCATCGGCTGTACACCGCTGCAATGATACTCTGCGAAGCCGAACCGCTTCTCCGCCTCCCGCCCCTGCCAGCCATGGAACCCATCCGGATGGATCTGGGCGCCATACGTGCAACGGATGCAGGTCACCTTTCCTTCGGGACGCCATGGGCGCATCAGATAGACCGAACCATCCGGCGCGCCGTCAGACAGAAAACGGCAATCAGCAAAGACAAAGCCCCTGTCTCTCCGATTTCCCGAAGGGGCGGCGACATACCCCGGCCCCCGGGAGATGATGTCACAATGGGAGAACAATGCGTCCGCCCCGCCAAAAATGAAGTCAATGTCCCCGGTGATCACCGAATCGACGACCACCACCTCGCTTTTCAACCGGGGGGCGAACACCCGAGGGCCAAAGAACCCACGCGGTTCCCTCTCCTTCTGGGGAAGGGGAGCAAGGAACAACGTATCCTGCCACCCTTCCAGTGCCATCTTTTCCAATCTGGCATGCCGGACGTCCAGATACAATGCCACCGCCTGCCCCACCTCGCTTCCTTTCCCCGCCGTGTTGCGGATGGTCAGGTTCACCAAGCGCAGGCGCTCACCGGAAAAGAACGCTGTGGAGGAGCGGAACGTCCCCCGTTTGTATCCATCAGAGACCGTTTCCCACGCCCCATCGTCCCAGCTGACCACGGCGCCATCCTCCCCGACCAGCGTCAGGTCATGTTTGTCACAGAACAGCTTTTCGTGGTATTCACCCTTCTTCACCACCACCCTCGCCGGAATCCGGTACGGAATGGCGTCAAGCGCCTCCTGGATGGAGGAGTAGTCCCCTCCTTTTCCCACGGTCAGTTCCACCATGTCTCCCTCCGCCTTGAGCATACCCCGTTTCTCCGCTATGCTTCCAGTATGCGCGCACATCATATTCCGTTGTTGTTGCTTTGCCTGGTGCTCGGCACCTCCTCCCTCACCGCCCAGCCGTTTCGGCTCTCTCCGCTGACAGACGGCATCTTTACCGGCTCCGCTCTTACGGCAAACGGCACGGCATGGCTGTTGGAAACCACCTACACAAAACCTGTAGCAGGTACACTCTCGCTGGATTCAGTCAATCCGTTTGACCGGATGCTGGTCTATTCGTACAACGAAACGCTGGACCATGTGGGAACGGCGCTGGAAGTGGCAAGCCTGGGGACGGTCGCCGCGCTCTCGGCCACGGACAGCGGACAGTGGGGCACCATCGCCGTGATGTACGCTGAGAGTGTGCTACTCTCCAACGGACTGAAGAACATCGCCAAGGCGACGATCACCCGGGCGCGGCCATACCGGTACTTTGATTCCGCACCAGAGGCGGATGACCAAGACAGCAGTTTCTTCTCCGGCCACACCACGCTGGCGTTCACCGGAGCGACCTTCACCAGCTACGTGTTCAGCGCCTATTTCCCCGATTCCCCATGGAAGATTCCCGTCATCGCGGCAAGCTACGCCCTTGCCACGGCGACGGCCGCCAGCAGGATCGCCAGCGGCTCACACTTCCTCTCTGATGTCCTGGTCGGAGCGGCCGTCGGCTCGCTCTCCGGATTCCTTGTGCCGTTCCTTCACCGGACGTTTCCCCAGCCGAAGGAATCGGAGAAACCGATTCCCAAACAGTTCTACCTTACCGCGTCCCTTGTGCCTGACGGATTCTGGGTACGATGCGATTTCTGAACAGGGAAAGCACGAAGTAGCAGACTACAGCCACGATGACAATCGTCGCGCCGCTGGAAAGATCCAGCGTGTAACTCAACGCAAGCCCCGCGAAGCAGTAGGCAAGACAGAAGCCCATGGCGGCCAGCATGCGGCTGGCAAGTCTCCGGGTGAACAACGCGGCGGTTGCGGCGGGCGCGGAGAGCAGGGCGATGACCATGATGATGCCAACCAGCCTGATCAACACGACGACGGACAGGGCGATGAGAATCTGCAGCGCGTATTCCAGGAACCGGGTATTCAGCCCGGAGACGTAGGCGAACTCTTCATCGAACAGATATGTTTTCCAATCCTGGAACAACAGGAAAACGGTCGCCAGCACAACGATGGAAAGTACCAGCATCAGATACAAGTCAGCGGTGACGACAGAGAGGATGTTCCCGAACAGATACGAACTCAGGTCGGGGGGATAGCCAGGCATCAAGGAGACGAACAGCACGCCCAACGCCATGCCCAGCGACCAGAACAGCGCGATGGCCACGTCGCTCTTCATCTTTCCGCTTCTGCGGACGTATCCGATGCCCACCGCCGCCGTTACGGAGAACAGCGCTGCGCCCAGCATCGGGGAGAAACCACAGAGGTATCCCAGCCCCACGCCGCCGTAGGCCGTATGGGCGATACCACCGCTCATCATCACTAATTTCTTCTCCACGATGATCACGCCGATGACGCCACAGACGACGGAAGCCATCAGGCTGGCAAGCACGGCGTGCCGGAGAAACTGATAGGAAACCAACGCCTCAAACATCCAGCACCCTCCCGTCCAGACGAACGATGTGATCGACCTTTCCCTGGATCCCCTCCACATCATGGGTAACCAGCACGATGGTCATCCCTTCCCGATGAAGTCCTTCCAACACGCGATAGACGTGCTCCCGGCTCTCCGGATCAATGCTTGCCGTCGGCTCATCCAACAGCAGCATCTTCGGCTGGACGGCCAGGCACCGGGCGATGAGAAGCCGCTGGAACTGCCCGCCGGACAACTCCCCCACCAGGCGAGCCCCCAGGTCGGAGATTCCGACCAGTTCCATCATGCGCCGTGCGATGTCCGTCCTCCGGTGACGGTGAAACGGATGCAGGCCCCCACCATCGGCACCGCTTTCCGCAACTTCCGTCACGGTGATGGGGAAAGACCGCTCCATCGTCCCGTACTGGGGGACGTATCCCACCAACCGGGTGCGGGGATCATACGGCTTTCCGAAGACGGAAACCGTACCGCTGGAAGCCGGGCACAGCCCGAGCACCGCCTTCAGAAGGGTGGATTTCCCACCCCCGTTCGGCCCGACGATTCCCACCAGCTCCCCCTGAGCAACGGAAAGGGAGACGCCTCGGAGCGCCTCCACTTCCTCGTAGCGGACACAGAGGTCCTTCACTTCCAGCGCGTTCATGTGGCCGCGTCCCGGAAGGCCTCAGCCATCCTGTGCAAGTTATCCAGATAATCCGCGGCAAGCGGTTCCAGTTTGACCGTCACCCCTCCGATCTCCTCGGCGAACGCGACGCTCTGGCGATTGTCCACTTCCGCCTGGTAGAAGATCACCTTGGCCCCATCCTTCCGGGCGAGATCAACCATTTCCCGCATGTGTTTCGGGGTCGCTTCCTTTCCCTCTTCCTCCAAGGCGTACTGGGTCAAGCCGTATTCATCGGCGAAGTACCCGAAGGCGGGATGGAACACGATGAAGCTTTTTCCCTGCATGCCGGAGAGACTTGCACGGATTTCCGCGTCGGCATCAGAGAGCTGTTGCGTGAAGGCTTCAGCGTTTTTCTGGAACTCCGCTGCCTTCTGTGGCATCAGGCGGGACGCCTCCGCCTGGATGGCATCGACCATCACCTTCACCCGACGGACGGACAACCAGATGTGGGGATCCCGCTCCCCCCCCAGCTTGAGGTCCGGATACTGCTCCCGCACCTTGTCCTGCAGCTTGACCACCGGAATGGTCACCGACGGTAACACGGCGTTCTCCGCAGGAACCCCGATGGCCAGGTAGAGGTCAGCCTTTTCCAAGGCAGCTTTCTGCTTCACCGTAGGCTCATAGGTTTCCGGGCTCGCGCCGGGAGGGATCATCAGAAGCACGTCAAACGCGTCTCCACAGACCGCCTTGACGAAGGTCTCTTCGGGAACGATGGATACGGAGATGACCGGTTTCCCATCCGTTTTCGTTTCGTTTGTTCCTGCCGCCATGACAGGAAGCGTGCACAACAGACACGCGATCAGGACCAATCCTTGCGGGAATCGTTTCATATCATTCCTTTAATTTGCAAATTATTTGCAAATTGGAATATAGCATCACGCCTGTGGGAAAGTCAATGGCTTGTGTGCTGTTTCTTCATGCAATCCTTGCAGATTCCGTACAGCACGGTATCGTCATAGGAAAGCGTGAAACCATGCTTGGTCTTGATATGGTCGGTGAATTCCTGCATCTGGGCGCAATCAAGGTGGATCACCTTGCCGCAGACGGTGCACTTCAGATGGAGATGGTGGTGGCACCCTTCTTCCAAGGGAAGCTGGTAGCTCGGTTTGCCGCCACCGGTACCGGCGAACTGCAACAGCGTTCCCTCCTCAACCATCCGCTCGACGTTGCGGTAGATGGTGGAAAGATCGATGTCGGAAAGCGCCGCGTGGATTTCATCCACCGTCACTGCCCGGGAGCTCTCCTTGAGGAAATCCATCATCCGCATCCGTGTTTTGGTCTGGTATTCACCCTTTGCCATAGCCCTACTGTACCACGTTCCGTTTCAGCTGTCTTGCCGTCACGCCGCTTTTTCTTTACTCTAAGAGTATGAACGTGTTGTTTTTGGGTGAGATCGTCGGCAAACCGGGAATCTTCACCATCAAGCACTTGAAGCAACTCAGGCAGGAGAAGGCCATCGATCTGGTCATCGCCAACGCCGAAGGAACGACCAATGGCTTCGGTCTGGGCAAGGCCCACGCCATGCAGCTTTCCAAACTGGGCGTGGACATCCTGACCGGGGGAGAAAAGATCTACTACAAGCTGGATATGGTGGACTTCCTGGCCAAGGCGTCCTGGATCCTCCGCCCGGCAAACTATCCGTTGGGAGACCCGGGAAGGGGAATCCGCACGATGGAGATCGGAGGGAAGACGGTGGTCATCATCAACCTGTTGGGGACCAGCGGCTTTTCCAAGGTGCACCTGAACAACCCGTTTGGTCTTGCCAACGTGCTGGTGGACAAAGCGCGTGCCGAAACGAAGGATCCGATCATCCTCGTCCAGTTCCACGCGGCGACGAGCGCCGAGAAACAGACGATGGGTTACCTGCTTGACGGCAAGGTGGCCGCGGTGATCGGCACCCATTCCAAGGTGCTGTCCGCCGACCCCCATCTGCTTCCCGCTGGTACGGCGTACCTTACGGACAACGGCCGTTGCGGTTCCACCCTTTCCATCGGCGGATTCGCAAACGACGTGGAACTGCGCAAATACATGACCGGCATTCCCGAGCGATCCCATGAAAATTGGGACGGTCTGGAGATCCAAGGAGCACTGGTTTCCATCGGCGATGACGGCAAGGCGACAAGTGTGGAAACGATCCGGTATCCGGTAACGGAGACCGAGGAGGAAAAACAAAGCGTATGAACGAACATGTCATTGTGGAAAAAGTGCTTTCCCCCACCCGTGTGACGGTGGTGTGCTCCACCACGGCCTGTGTGGGATGCAAAGGTGAGATGTTCTGCACCAACAAAGGACGGAGTTTTGAGGCGTCAAAACCTCTTTTCATGAACCTCAAGCCGGGTGATCCGGTGGATGTGCATCTGAAGACCGGCAGGACCATCGCCAGCTCCTTCATCACCCTGATCATCCCGCTCTTGTTCTTCCCTGTGGTGTTCTTCATCCTCAGCAAGGTGGGGGCTTCGGAGATGGTCTCCCTGTTTGGGGGTCTGGGAGGCATCGGACTCGGCTTTCTGATCGTCTGGGCGTACTTCCGCTCAGCCCATGACAAGTACCTGCCGTCCGTCACCCCGGCAGAGGACTGAATTTTGCTGGACGCACCTTTCCGTTCGCCACTATACTGGTAGCCATGAAACGGTGCATCCTGGCATTCCTTCCCCTGTTGCTTCTCCTCTCCTGTTCCTCAGGCACTACGCCTGAAGCCCAGGAGACGAAGGACGCGGTGGAACAGCCTTCCATGATCCTCCGGGATGTCACCTACGTCACCTCGTGGGATGCAGGAGAACCCTTGACCATCACGGCATCCACCATCACGCTGGACGACAAGACCAACGAAGCGGTCATCCAGGATTTCTCGTTCTCCCGCACCGACGGAGAGGGGAAAACCGACCTGTGGGGCAGCGCAAAAACGGCCACCGTCAATACCCAGACCCATGATGCGACCCTCAGCGGAGACGTGGTGGTCCACAAGGAAACAGACCAGTTTGCAATCCATGCGCCGAATCTCCGCTGGAATGACGCAGAGCAACTTCTGTCCACTGGGGAGCAGGATCTGGCGGATATTTGTTTTCATGAAGGGGACGCCATCACCGGCCGGGGATTCTCCGGAGACCTGAAGACCAACACCTTCGAATTCGTCCAACTGGTACAAGGGGTGGTGCAGCAATGAAACGTGTTTCTCTTTTTCTGTCCATCCTCCTTCTCACCCTTCCCCTTTCTGCCGAAGCCATCTCGTTCAAAGGGGGATACACCAAGGTCCGGATGCAGGACGGGAAAAAGGAAATCGTGCTCAGCGGCGGCGCACAGGTACAGACCGGCTCGTTGTCCCTCTCCGCAAAGACGATCACGCTGAGCGGGGATGATTATGACCGCATTTCCCTTTCCGGTGATGTGACGGTCGTCGACACCGAGCAAGGCCTGACGATGCAGAGCCCGGCCGTCGGATACGTCCGTTCCACCGGAGTCCTGTCCGTCCAAAGCTGGGTGGAGATCGACGACACCACCAACGAGATTTCCGCTTCGGCGGGAAGCCTTTCGTTCAACCGGCAGACCGGGCTGATGCAATTGGAAGGACAGGTACGGCTCCTCAGGGCGGCAAGCAAAGGCATCATGCGTTGCACCAGCGACACGTTGACATACGACCGGGACCACAAACGGCTCCAGTTGGCGGGTGACGCCGTCATCACCTGGAACGGGGACGTCTACCAGGCGCACGTCATCACGGTGGACCTGGACAGTGAGGAGATCCAGCTGGAAGGATCCATCAAGGGGACGGTCCATGGCTAGCAGATTGGAAATGCTTCATCTTGCCAAAACGTACGGCAAGAAACAGGTGGTCAAGGACATCTCCTTCGCCATGGATGCAGGGGAGATCGTCGGACTCCTCGGTCCCAACGGGGCGGGAAAAACCACCACGTTTTACATGATCGTCGGCTTCATCCACGGAAACGGGGGAAGAATCATTCTGGACGGCAGGGATGTCACCCGGCTGCCGATGTACCAGCGCTCCCGCCTTGGCCTCTCCTATCTTCCCCAGGAGCCATCCGTTTTCCGCAAACTCTCCGTACAGGACAACATCCGCCTGGTCGTCCAGACACGGCGCGACCTGGACAAAAACGCCCAACAGCAGGAGACGGAGAAACTGATGGATGAATTCGGGCTGACGGCGCTTCGGAACCAGCGGGGATACACGCTCTCCGGCGGCGAGCGCCGGCGGACGGAGATCGCCCGGGCGTTGGGCACCGCACCGAAGTTTCTGCTCCTGGACGAACCGTTCGCCGGCATCGACCCCAAGGCGGTGTATGAGATCAAACAGTTGATCAAACAGCTTGCCGCCAAAGGAATCGGCGTGCTCCTCACCGACCACAACGTCCGCGACACACTTGCCATCACCGACCGTTCCTATCTGATCAACGAAGGCACCATTCTGGTCTCCGGCACCAAGGAAGAACTCATCGCCAACAAGGCGGCACGGGACATCTACTTCGGTGACGAGTTCGGGGAGGATTGAGATGGGTCTTTCCCTAATCCTTGAACAGAAACAACAACTCAAACTCAGCCCTCAATTGATCCAGAGCTTTGAACTGATGGCCCTCCCCCTGACGGAACTCCAGGCGAAAATCCAGGCGGCCATTGAAACCAACCCGACGCTGGAGATTCCCGACGCCAAGGAGTATTCGCTGGACTCCGTTCCGGATTACGACGGAAAGAAGGACCAGAGCGACTACGACGAGGGAGGCCAAGGATACGACAGCGAGGCGAGCGACCGGGCCCAGCAGTTCATGGAGAACACCTTGACGGAAAAGGAGACGCTGCAGGAACACCTCTTGGGTCAGTTGGGATGCGTTTCCCTGACCGACGAGGAATACCAGACCGGCGAAGCCTTGATCTCCAACATGGACGACAACGGATTCTTCCGGGATGATCCCGCCGTCTTCCTCAAGCCGAACCAGCTTCCGTTCAAGGACAAGCTGGTGGCCATCATCCAAGGGTTCGATCCTTCCGGCGTCGGCGTGCGGGACTGGAAGGAATCGGTGATCCTCCAGGCCAAACAGAAAGGGCTCAAACCGGAAGAGTTCACGGTGTTCACCGCGATGGTGGATCATGAACTGGAGTCGATACGCGCGGGAAAAACCGATCAAGTGGCAAAGAACCTCGGAGTTGACTCGGAAGAAGTCGAGGCGTTGTACGCGTTCCTCAAGACGTTGACGCCGTACCCCGGCCAAGGGTTCGCCTCCGGTCCGGACCAGTTCGTCATCCCGGATCTCTCCATCCACCAGAAGGACGGAAAGCTGGTGATGCAGATGAACAGCGACGCCATCCCGACACTGACCATCAGTCCGGAATACCAGCAGATGGCCGAGCAGATCGACGACAAGAAGACCAAGCAGTACATCAAGGAACAAATATCCCAGGCAAACCAGTTGATCACCCAGATCGACATGCGCAACGACACCCTGAGGAAAGTCGCCCAAGTGGTGCTTGCCGAGCAGAGCGAGTTCTTCCTCAAAGGACCGAAATTCCTCAAGCCACTGACCCAGAAAGAAGTGGCGGAGAAAATCGGGGTGCATGAGACGACGGTCAGCAGGATCGCCAACGCCAAATACGTGGACACCGACTGGGGGATCATCCCGATCAAGAACCTGTTCTCCAACGCCGTCGGGGACGGGAACCAGTCAAAGAACTCCGTCAAGGAGATCATCCGGGAGATCATCCAGGAACATCAGGGCGAAAAAGCGTTGTCTGATCAAAAAATCACCGATCTCCTTGTGGGAAAAGGAATCAATGTGGCCCGCCGCACCGTGGCGAAATACCGCAAGGAACTGAACATCGACTCGTCGTTCGTCAGGGGTTCGTGATTCCGATCAGATAGCTGGTCATGGAGAGCGCGCCCATCACGCACTGGCGATTGAACACCGTCACCTTCTCTCCCGGCTGGGCGGCGCCCAGCACCGGCAGGATCGGCAGGAAATGATCCGGGGTGAAGAACGCGTATTCGGCGCACTCCCCCGCCTTGCGGTAATCGACCACCGCCTGGTAGTCTCCCCGAAGGATGGCGTCATGGACGTATCCGTCAAACTCCTCCGCCCAAGGGAACCCGCCGGGATTATCCCAGTCCACCAGGGAAAGATTGTGCACCACGTCCCCGCTACCGACGATCAACACGCCTTCATCCCGAAGGGAGGCCAGCGTCCTGCCCAAGGCGAAATGCTTCTCGGGCGGCGCGTCCCGGTTGACGGACAATTGGAAGAACGGGATATCCGCCTTCGGATACATCCGGCGGAGCACGCTCCATGCGCCGTGGTCGCATCCCCAGCTGTCATCCACCTTGGCGCCGGTCATCTTGGCGACGCGGCCAGCCAGCTCGGGATCTCCCGGAGCAGGCCAGGTGATCTGGTACAGCTCTTCCGGAAAGCCGTACATGTCATAGATCTGTTTGGGTTTGGGGCTGTTGTTCACCCGTAGCCCATGGGTGAACCAGTGGGCCGAGATACAGAGGATCGCCTTTGGAGTGGGGATCTTCTTCGAAATCTCCGTCCATCCGGCGGAGAACTGGTTGTCTTCCATGGCGTTCATCGGAGAACCGTGGCCGACGAACAGCACGGGCATCGTTTGGTTTGTCATGTTCCAAAGATACATGCAAACGAACAAAACGTCATCTCACCCCCACAAAGCAAAAAAGGGCGGCCGAAGCCGCCCTCCCGAAGATTCCCGTTGTTCAGTGCTCCTTCACCTTTTCCTTTTCCTTGCGAGCGGCTGATTCGATCTTGTCGGCGATCAACTCAATCCCTTCGAACAGCTCGATGCAGTCATAGCTGACCACTTTGACCGTTCCCCAGGAAAAATGTAATTTTGCGTCGATGTGGTACCCTTGGCCCAGCGTCTGTCTGGTAATGACAATTTCCAGATCATGCAGGTAGTCCTCCGCAAATGACAGTTTCGCCAGTTTCTTGTCGAGAAACGCCCTTGTCTCATCACTTGGATTGTAATGCACACCTCTGACAGTGAGATTCATAGATCCTCCTCAGTCTTTGATACTTCTATGGTAACGCACCTTTTCCCTGTTGTCTTCCCCAAAAAACATGCTAACCTTAAGCTATGATTGATTTCGTTCTGTTGGGAAGCGGTTGGCGGTCGTTGTTCTACGCCCGTCTTTCCGTACGGTTCCCCCATGAATTCCGTCTGACCGGCTGGATGGTCCACGATCCCGCGAAACGGATCGCCTACGCCCAGGAATACCATACTTTCACCTCGCATGCCTTGGACGAGGTGCTGGAACGTCCCCATGATCTGGTCGTTCTCTGCGTGCCGGACACGTTGCAGCATGACCTGCTCGTCACCCTGGCCGAACGCGGGGAACCGGTGCTCACCGAGACTTCGTTTCTCCGGCAAAACGAGGCATCATTGAAGGATATCCTTGTCCGTTGCCAAGGGAAAACGGTGGAGGTCGCCGAACAGTACCCGTTGCTCCCCTACTACCAGCAGGTTTCCGACCTGCAGCCCCGGTTGGG
Organism: Sphaerochaeta sp.; assembly: GCA_022482495.1. Lineage (NCBI taxonomy): Bacteria > Pseudomonadati > Spirochaetota > Spirochaetia > Spirochaetales > Sphaerochaetaceae > Sphaerochaeta > Sphaerochaeta sp. Next base: position 93,745 of record JAKVPA010000008.1, read on the forward strand.
GAAGATCTGGGAATGCACCGTGGCATCCTGTCATTTCCACCATGCCGCAGCCTTGACCAGGCACTTCCTGGAAGAAGAAGAGGCCGCTTGCACCATCTCCGCCCAGACAGCCATCCGTCGCATTGCACAGACGGGAAGCCGGTACGGCTACCATGCCGACGGAACGACGAAAGAGATCACCCGAACCGTTGCTGTCCTGCGCTTTCCCGATGGGAAGACGGGGTGGTACGCGTTCACTGGGGAGGAATACCACAGCACGATCCTTTCCGGCCACTTCGCCCTGAGGGGGGAGCGTGGGGAAATCTTTGACCGGACGGCACGCTATCTGGATGACGCCAACCAAACCATCATCCGGTCGCTGGAGGAAAACAAGGACGACGAGGAAGGCATCGCGGAATGCCTTCGCCGCTTCGGCCACGGTTACTCCCTGAGGAACGGCATCATTGACGCGCTTGTCGGACAGGCCATCCAGGAAGCGGCAAAAACGGGAAAACCGATCTCGTTTCTCCCCCCGAACCGTTGAGCAAACCTCCAAAACATGGTAGGACAAAGGAAATGAGTGACCAGACATTTGACCTGCTCAGTGAAGAATTCATCTTTATGTTGGCCAGCAACGTCGACCTCCCTTCCAATCCGTGCCTGCTTTGCCGCAAAGCGGATGGCAGTTCGATTTGTCCTGACGCGGTGGATTGCCAGCGCTTCATCCATTACCAGCAGTACAAGCGGGACAAGAAACAACGTTGGGAGAACGGCCGTTCGGCACACGACGGCGGAGCCTGTGAGGAATGCCCGGTGAAGGACGCTTGTCCCGTCTCCTTCAGCGCCACGGTTTCCTGGTGCAGGGTGAAGATGGATGCGCTTGGCGTCATCGACACCACCCATCACAAACGTCGTTCGTCCCGAAAAATGCATCACAGGTAGGAATTTACATTTGTGTAGGTAAAGATTATCTGCTATACTCACGTCGAGGAGCGACGTATGGCGGATATCTCAGTGCTTGATTTGCTGGATCTTGACCTGAAAGAGCACAATATTCTGGGTTTGAGCTGCATTGCGGGCAGGAGTGGATTGTCCCAGAAGATCAAAACCAGCAAGATATCCCGGCCAGGGCTGCCATTGTCCGGCTTCTTCGTCGAATTCAGCGCCACCAGCATCCAGGTCTTTGGCCGCGGCGAACAGGAATACCTGTTGTTGCTGGAGAAAGACAAGAACTACGCAAACGTACAGAAACTCCTCTCCTACCACGTCCCCTGCTGCGTCTTCTGCGACGGGGGGAAACCCACCGCCAGCTTCATTGAACTCGCCGAGGCGAACAGCACCGCCATTCTGACCACGCCGTTGATCAGCTCGGACTTTTCCCGGCGCCTGTACCAGACGCTGGACGAGGTGTTCGCACCCACCCAGACCATCCACGGCGTATTCGTCGAGGTATACGGCATCGGCGTGTTGATCACCGGAGAAAGCGGCGTGGGCAAGAGCGAGACGGCGCTGGAACTGATCGAACGGGGACACCGGTTGATCAGCGACGACACGGTGCGGCTGAAGAACATCAACGATTCGTTTTTGGTCGGCATGGGGGAGAACCCGATGCTTGCCCACCACATGGAGATCCGGGGGTTGGGGATCATCAACCTGGCCAACCTGTTCGGCGTCGGAGCCATCCGTGACCGCAAGCAGGTACAGCTTTCCGTCCATCTGGAAGAATGGGATTCGACAAAAAACTATGATCGTATCGGCGGTGACATGACGGACACCTACCTGGGGATATCCATCCCCAAGGTGGTCATTCCCGTCAAACCAGGCCGGAACGTCCCGGTGATCATCGAGACGGCGGCGCGCAACGAGCGGCTGAAAAAGCTGGGCTTCTACAGCGCCAAGGAATTTGACCAGAACGTGCTGAAGTGGCTGGAGAGCGAGACGGCACGCCGGACGTACTACATCGATGAGGAGAACGTGTGATGGTGGAACGGGAACTGACCATCCTGAACCGGGCGGGGATTCATGCCCGACCGGCGGCGTCCATCGTCAAGGTGGCCAATGGATACAAAAGTGAACTGACGTTCATCAAGGATACGATGGAGGTCAACGGCAAGTCGATCATGGGGATCATCACGCTGGGGGCGCCGTATCAGACCAAAGTCCTGATGCGGACCGAAGGCCCGGATGAAGTGGAATTGGCTGATGCGATCCAGCATCTGTTCGAGAACAGATTTGAGGAGTGAGGTATGAAAGGAATTACGGACAGACAAAAAGAAGTCGCCGAATACATTTCGCTGTTCATCACCGAGAACGGATACGCCCCTTCGGTACGGGACATCGCTGATCATTTCGGCTTCTCGGTGAAAGCGGCGCATGATCACCTTCGGGCATTGGAGAAGAAGGAGATCATCCGCACGGCACGGGGTATTTCCCGTTCCATCGAACTGCTGGATGAATCCTACAGCCAGAAGTCGGAGACCATCCAGGTGCCGCTCCTTGGCACCATCGCCGCCGGCAAGCCGATCCTCTCCGAAGAGAACATCGAGACCAACCTGACCATTCCCGTGACGATGCTTGCCGGAGCGCGGAACACCTACTTCGCCCTTCGGGTCCGCGGAGAGTCGATGATCGAGGCGGGGATCAACGATGGGGACATCGCCGTGCTGAAATCATGCAAGACGGCGGAACGGGGCGAGATTGTCGCCGCATCGGTGGAAGATGACGATATGGGCGGCATCACGCTGAAGAAGTTCTACCCCTCCTCGGATCACGTGGAACTCAGGCCGGCCAACTCCACCATGGGACCGATCATCACCCGGGCATGCCACATCCACGGCATCCTCCAGTTGATCATCCGCTCGTACCTGTGATGGCTACCCCGGCATACCTTCTGCTCGGTCCGGAAAACGGAGCCAAGCAGGAACGACTCCAGCAGATCACCGATAACCTCAAACGAACGGTAGGCAGCCAACCGGAAACATACCGGTTCCATGCCTCCGATCTGGACGGAGACACGTTGTACACCACGCTGGACAACAATTCGTTCTTCAGCGACCATCGTCTGGTGATCATCAGCGACATCGATGTCATCTCCTCCTCCATGGCGGCGGTCATCGGGAAATACCTGGAGCATCCTTCCGACCAAACCACCCTGGTGATGGAAAGCGACAATACGTTCGTCAAACTGCCTCAGATCACCAAGCACATCCCCAAGGACGCGACCATCATCTTCTGGGAACTGTTCGACAACCAAAAGGAGGATTGGGTACGGAATTTCTTCCGTAACCAAGGCGTCACCATCACGAGCGACGCCATCTCCACCCTCCTTGAGTTGATCGACAACGACACGGCGGAAATGCGGACAGTCTGCAGCCAGCTCGCCCTGTTCTGGCAGACGGGCAAAAAGAAAGGCGCCATTGACTCCGACGCAGTGGAAACCTATGTGGCCCACACCAAGAACGAGAACGGATACACGCTGTTTCCCGCCATCGCAAGCCGGGATCTGAAACAGGCCCTGCGGATCCTCGGCGCCATTCTGGACGCCGGGGACAGCGGCACCAGCTTCAGCCTGCACAGCCAGCTTCTCTGGCAGTTCCGACGGCTCCGCTCCGTCATCCGGGTCTGGCAGGAAACCCACAACGAAGCGACGGCGTTCGCCCAAGCCTCGATTTTGGGCACCCCATACCCCATCCGGAGCCTCCGGGAAAAAAACTCCTACCGCGCAGGCATCCGAGCCTACACGGAAGCGGAGGTGACTTCCGCCCTGATGGCCTTGGAAGACGCCGACATCCCGATCAAATCCGCCGGGGACATGACCCGGCTGGAATGGGAACGCCTGTTGTTCTCCCTCATCACGCAAAGCGGAAAGCAACCTGAGCAACCAACGTTTCTTACAGTGTAAGGGTACGGAGGATCCGCTCCGCCACGATTTCGGGGATGTGGACATCCTTGGCGATCTGGGCGGCATCGTGGTGCATCACCTCTTCCAGACTGCCATAGTGTTCCAACAGCCGCTGGGCCCGTTTCTCGCCCACGCCATCGATGGACTGGAGTACTTTGAACGTCGCGTCCTGGGAACGCATCGCCTGGTTGGCGCTGGTGGCGAACCGGTGGCATTCGTCCCGGATGGCGATCAGGATCCGAAGCCCCTCGTCGGACGGATCCAAAAGGAGCGGCGGACGGTCATCATCGAAGACGATCTCTTCCACATCCTTTGCCAAGCCGACCACCGGAATATCGTTTAATGAAAGACTGTCCAAGATTTCCCGTACGGCATTGACCTGTCCCTTGCCGCCATCCACCATCACCAGTCCGGGGCGCTCCAGATTTTCATTGAGCACCCGGGTGTACCGCCGGGCGGCCACTTCCCGCATGCTCTCGAAATCATCGATCTTCCCATCCAGGCTCCGGATGTTGAACCGTCGGTAATGGGAACGGTCAGGGTTCCCGTCCCGGAAGGAGATCAACGACGCGACAGTGTATTTGCCGGACAGCTGGGCGATATCATACCCTTCGATCAACGACGGAGGAGCGGTGAGCCCCAATTCCTTCTGCAGGGTGGCCAACGCCGCCGTATTGTCCCGGTTCTTCAACCGTTTCTCCACATCACTGCGGGCGTTCTCCATCGCCATGCGGAGGATCCGGTAATGCTTGCCGTCCGTCGGTACGGTGACCTCCAGCTGGCCATGCAGCTGCTCGGAGAAGAACCGCTGGATCAGGCTGACATCAATCTCATGGGAAAGGTACAGGTAGTGAGGAAGTTTCTTACCGTCGGCATAGTACTGCACCAGGAACCCCAACAGCGTTTCCGTCTCATCACCGAATGTCTCGGCGCGGTACAGCGCCCGACCGATCAGCCGGCCGTCCCGCATCTGCATCAGACTGATGGTGCACAGTGAGGCGCGCATCTCAATGGCGGCGTAATCCCTCGCCTCCTGGACGAAGTCCTGCACCTCCTGTTCCTTCTCCACCGACTGGACGGCCTGCAGCAGATCACGCTTTTTCGCCGCTTCCTCGAACTTCAGGTCCTTGGATGCCTGGAGCATCTCTTTGCGGAGCCGTTCCTCCAGCCCCTGGCTGGAACCGTTGAGAAACTTCTTCACCTCTTCGATGTACCCCTGGTAGGTCTCTTCGGAGACCAAGCCGGCGCAAGGACCAGAGCACAAGCCGATGTGGTAGTACAGGCAGGGCTTCTGCAGCTTTTTCAATGGAATGCCACACCGTCGCAAGGGGAACAGCTTCTGGATCAGATCGAGGAACAGATCCAGCTTTCCGGCATCCGGATACGGGCCGAAGTACAACGACCCGTCGTTGATCAACCTCCGGGTCTTGAACACCTTGGGGAACGGCTCGGCTGTGATGCGGATCACCGGATAGCTCTTGCCATCCTTCAGCGAGATGTTGTAGTGGGGGTTGTACTTCTTGATCAGATTGTTCTCAAGCACCAACGCTTCGTACTCGTTGCCGGTGATGATGTGGTCGATGTGATGGATCTTCCGGACAAGAGCAGCCGTCTTGGCGTTCCGTCCGGAGAGGAAATAGCTGGTAACCCTGCGACGCAGGTCTTTCGCCTTCCCTACGTAGATGATCGTGCCCGACTGGTCACGCATCAGGTAGACGCCGCTGTTGTGCGGCAGCGCCTTGGCCTGCTGGGCCGGCGTCAGGTCGTCATGTACCTCCAGCCCCAGATCCTCCACATCCCCTTGGTATTCCATACCTACCATCATACGAACAGACGGTTGCAAAGGCAACGCCGACGACCTAGGATAGCGGGTATGGACAGTCTTGAGGAATTGGAACGGACCTATCATTTCACCCGGCAAGAACGGCTGTTGTTGGAACAGGCGGAAGCGGACCTCTCCATGTGGGGGATGGGGCACGTCACCCGGTTCATCGACTTGAATGACGTCTCCCGGCTGAGCAGTGGACAGCAGGGCAAACGAATCCTGGAACAGGTACGCCAGGGTATGGAGGCGGAACGGAGGAAACCCACCGACTACACCGGTTTCCGCCCCCTCTGGAACCCTCCGGCAAAGACAAAAGATTCGTTTGTCAGCGAAGATGTCCTGTGGGGACGCTGTCCCTGCCCCACCGATGGCAAACAGACACGGTGCTGCAACCTCCGGACGCTGGACGCCGTCCAAGGGTGCATGTTTGACTGCGCCTACTGCGCCGTCCAGTCATTCTACCAGCAAGGCGAAGTGCGGTTCGTGGACAACCTGGCCCAGCGGCTTTCCGACATCCGGCTTCCCGAAGAAGTGTGGCACATCGGCACCGGGCAATCCAGCGACTCGCTGGCCTGGGGGGATGACCACGGCACGCTTGCCGCGTTGAGGATTCTGGCCCGCCGCTATCCGGAGAAGGTGATCGAACTGAAGACAAAATCCGCCCGCACCGACTGGATCACCGACGACTGGCCCCGAAACATCATCGCCACCTGGTCGCTGAACGCCCCGGTCATCCAGCAGGCGGAAGAACATTTCACCGCATCCATCGCTGAGCGCATCAAAGCGGCACGGATCGCCGCCGACCATCACATTCTGGTGGGCTTCCACTTCCATCCGATGGTGTGGTTCGACGGTTGGCAGGAAGGATACCGCCAAGTGGTGGAGATGGTCACTTCCAGTTTCCGTCCGGAAGAAGTCGCCCTTGTCTCTTTCGGCACGCTGACGTTCACCAAATCGGTGCTGAAGACGCTCCGTGAGGCAGGCCGGCCATCCCGGATCCTGGACATGGATCTGGTACCGTTCGCCGGTAAATTCTCCTATCCCTGGGAGACCAAACGAGATCTGTTTTGCAACGTCTGGAACGCGTTTCCCGCCAGCTGGAAGACCGGCTCCCCGTTCTTCTACCTGTGCTTCGAAGATCCCACCCTGTGGCAGCCGGTCTTCGGCCACAGCTATGCTTCCAACGAGGAGTTCGAAGCAGCAATGAAAAAGAGCTATCTTTCGGCCATCCACCGCCGATGAGAAGGTATTGGAACAAATCCATGCGCTGGGATATACTTGTCCCCAGCGAAGAGGACAACCTATGGGAAGAAACGACGCAAAACGGGTATGGGACATCCCGACCCTGATCCAGATTTATCCATTCATGATGAAACGCCGCTGTGACAGCATGGTGTTCCAGACGGTCACCATCGATGTCACCAACATCCTGACGTTCATCAAGGATCACACCTCATCACAAGGCAAGAAGTACCGGATGTTCGAGGTGGTGCTCGGGGCGATGGTGCGCCTGATGGCCGAACGTCCCGAACTGAACCGTTTCATCGCCGGAAAACGGTATTGGCAGCGGAATGAGATTTCCGTCAACTTCGTCGTCAAGGAAAACCTGGCGGACGACGCTCCGGAACACAGCACCCCGCTGTACTTCACCCCGGAGATGAGTTTTGACGAAGTGGCGTGCAAGATCGAGGATACCATCATCGCCGGCCAGACGCCCCACAGCGAAGGCTACACCGACCGGGCCATCGGGTTCTTCCTCCACTTCCCCACCTGGTTCATCAGCATGGTGGTGGGGATCGCCGGATGGATGGACCGCCATGGGATCGCCCCGAAGGCGCTCCGTGACGCCGACGGTCTGCACACCTCCGCGTTCGTCAGCAACATGGGTTCCATCGGACTGGACGGAACCAGCCCCCACCATCACCTGTACGAGTGGGGCACGACCAGCATTTTCATGACGATGGGAATGATGAAGCGCACCAAGCTTCCTGACGGCACATGGAGAGCATCCATGGAATTCGGCTTTACCGTCGATGAGCGCATCACCGACGGTTGGTACTTCACCCAGAGCCTCAGAGTGTTCGAAAAATACCTGCAGGAGCCGGAACTGCTGCTCCAGCCGGCGAAGCTTCCCCCGCCGCTCCTGTCCAAGAAACAGTATCAGGCGAAACTCCGGGCGGAGCGCAAACAGGCCAAAGCGGCCAAGCGAAGCTGACCTACTTCAGCTTCGCCTCAAACAGCTCTTTGCTCCGTCCTTTCAGCGGATTCTCCATACCGGCCAGCATGGCCTTCAGGGCGACCATTTCACTGCCGCTGAAGGTCACCCCGTTTTTCCGATGGTTCTCAAACGCCTCGGTGGCGATGGGGCAGACCAGCCTGACCAGTTCAAGAATCTGCTGGGCGTACACCCGGATCTCCCACTGGGCGTGGGGATCCAGACGAAGCTGCAGGAAGTGGAACAGGTTATGGAGATCCATGTTCCAGTACCATTCCGTGTACAGGGAAAGAGGCAGGTCGATCCGTGAGACCTCACGTGCGATACCCATGTCCACCAGCTTGCGGTAGTTCTCATAGGCCCGCTTCTGGTCCTCATCCATGATGGCAAGCACCTGTTTTGCCACCTCATCGGAAACCGGTTCATCGGCCCGTCCCTGCCGGTTGACCTCGCTCTGCATGTTGATGTGGGCGGGATCGGGCTGATACATCTCATCCTTCATGATGGAATACCTGCCGCTGATCTCATTGACCCGTCCGGTCCGGTGACGGATCCACTGCCGCGCCACGAAGATCGGCATCTTGACGTGGAACGTGAAGTTCACCTGCTCGAACGGCGAGGTATGATCGTTCCTCATCAGGTAGTTGATCAACCCTTTGTCCTCACGATACGTCTTGGTGCCTTCTCCATAGGAGACACGGGCGCTCTGGACGATCCGCTGGTCACTGCCCAGATAATCGACCAATCGTACGAATCCGTGATCAAGCACGGGAAATTCCTTATCCAATACCGCTTCCGCTTCCGGAACCACACAATGTGCCATGGCAAACCTCTCCTTCAATCAATTACAAACCCATTCTTCCCAACAGCATGGCCGTAGCCGCGCTGCATGCCGTCTCCGTCCGGAGTATCCGGCGGCCCAAAAGCAACGGCTGATAACCATCATCCAGAAACAATTGGCGTTCATGATCGGTGAACCCCCGTTCCGGTCCGATGGCCATGACGACCCGCTTTCCCGTGATGGACACCGAAGCCAGACGCTCCTTGCCGATCACATTGTCCAGAAGCAGCTTCTGGGCGCCGGAAGGCACCATGCGAAGCGCATCCGCCACGCTGGGGGCGAACCGCACTTCACTGACTCCGGTCTCACCGCTCTGCATCGCCCCATCCAACAGAATGGAACGGTACTCGCCGCTGGTGTACAACTTGGCTTCCAGGTACGACTTTTCCGTCAGTTCGCACCCGGACAGTACTATGGTTTCCACCCCCAGGTCAACCGCTTCACGGAGGATCCTCCGCATGCAGATGGGCCGCACCTGGCCGACCAGCAAGGTCACCGGATACAACGTTCCCGAGGTGGGATCCGTCACGGTGAACGTGAACCGGATGCCTGACGGATCCACATCCGTGATGACCGCCTTCCCTTTGGCGCCGCCCACCACTCCCATCTGGAACGCGTCCCCCACCCCCAGGTGGAGGATCTCGGTGATGTGCTGGTAGCGGTAATCGTCCTTGGGGATCAGATTCCCCTCGGGCATCCGCTCAAACAGGATGATGTTCATACGTCCTCACGAGCGGGTTGCCGGCTGGCGACCGTACAGGTCCACCATGTCGCGCAAACGATCGACCCTCCAGGAAGGAACATCCAAGCTGTCCAGACGCCAGGACCAGTTGCTCGTCCCACAGGTGGCAGGCACGTTCATCCGGGCGTCCGCCCCCAGCCCGAGCCAATCCTGCATGGGGAAGATTGCGTCCTGACAAACGGACATCAGGGCGGCTCGGACCATCTGCCAGACCACCTGGTCGTCCGGGCATTCCAGATACCGTCGCACTTTGTCCTTCACCGCGCCATCCAACGTATCGTACCACCCTTGGGTGGTGTTGTTGTCGTGGGTGCCGGTGTAGATGACGCTTCTTTCCGTACAATTGTGGGGAAGATACGCATTGGTGGAGTCCAGTCGGCCCTGGCCATCAAGGCCAAATGCAAACTGCAGCACTTTCATGCCAGGGAAGCCATTGCCGTCCCTCAGTTCCTCCACATCCGGAGTGATGACCCCCAGGTCCTCGGCGATGACCGGCATCTGGGCGCCGAACACCTTGTGGAGGTGGTCGAACAGCTTTTGTCCTGGAGCGGCAACCCAACTCCCGTGGATCGCCGTCTTCTCTCCGGCAGGGACCTCCCAATAGGCGGAGAACCCGCGGAAATGATCGATCCGGACGATATCACAGGTGGAAAGCACATGCTTCAACCGGGCCGTCCACCAAGCGAAATGGGTCTTCTCATGCTCCGGCCAATCGTACAGCGGGTTGCCCCACAGCTGTCCATCAGCGGAGAACGCATCCGGCGGAACACCGCTGGACGCCGTCTGGTTTCCCTCCGCATCCAGCTTGAACAACGAACGGTTGGTCCATACATCCACCGAATCCCCTGCGACGAAGATCGGAATGTCCCCCACCAGGGAGACGCCGTTGGCATGGGCGTAGGAGATCAAGGAAGCCAGCTGGCTGGCGAAAAAGAACTGAATCACCTTGGTCCGTTCGATCTCCTTCCTATACTGCTTCGTCGCCTTCTCCACCGCCTGAGGATGACGCATCTTCAGTTCTTCCGGCCACTGGCTGAACCAGCGGGAATCGCCGTAGGCGTCGCACAAGGCGACGTACAGGGCGTAATCATCCAGCCAGTATCCTTCCGCGGAGCAGAACTGCTGGTACTTTGCCTTGTCCGCAGCACTTGCCGTGGCGAGGAACGTATCGGCCGCCTTGTACAACAACGGCATCTTGAACGCGCGCACCACGCCGTAATCGATCCGATAGGAATCAAACGAAGGCGGATTGAGGACATCGGTGATCTCCAGGTACCCATCATAGGCAAGCGTTTTCAGGTCAACCAGCAATTCGTTGCCGGCAAACGTGGAACGAGCGGCGTACGGGCTGTCCCCATAGCCGGTCGGGCCGAGGGGCAGCATCTGCCATAACGAGATATGGGCCGAGGCAAGCAGGTCGACGAACCGCTTCGCCTCATCCCCCAGCGTACCGATACCCAACGACGAGGGCAAGGATGTGGGATGCAGCAAAATACCGCACCTTCTCTGTGTCTTTTTCATGATGTCTCATCATATCGCAGAAGGAGATATTTGCATAGTTTCCCCATTTCCGCAATTCATTGTTTTTCTCCGTTTTATCGTGTATAATGACGGTATGAGTTCAGAGAAAAAGTCCATTGAGTTCCAGGTTGGCGAACACATCGTCTACCCATTGCAAGGCGTCGGTGTCGTCAAACGTATCGAGGAGCGAACCTTCAATGGTACCCCCACCACATACTATGTCATTTATCTGAATTCATCCGACATGACGGTCATGGTTCCGGTAGACAAATCCAAGGAGATCGGGGTGCGTCCCATCGTCCCGCCTGAGGAAGCGTTGGCGGCGATCAACTCCATCTCGGAGAAATTCGAGCAGATGCCTGTGGATTGGAAAGACCGGTACCGGATGAATGTCGAGTTGCTCAAGCAGGGATCCATCGCGTCCTTCGCCAAAGTGGTCCAGTCACTGTACCACCGCAGCAAGGTGAAGGAACTCCCCGTCCAGGAACGCAAACTGTACGACAACGCGTTGAACCTGCTGATCGATGAATCCTCCTACGCATTGAAAAAGGATCCGTCGGAGATCAAAAAGTTGATCTTCTCAAAACTGGAGTAGCATGCAGATTCCTACCTTTGCCACCATCATCACCGCTGCGGGCAAAAGCGAACGCTTCTCGTCCCAGGGGGTGAAAAAAGAGTATCTGTCCATCGACGGGCAGACCGTCCTGCAACGGGCCACCGCCCCGTTCCTGTCCGTACCCAATTGCCAGCTGGTCATCGTCACCTGCCCCAAAGGGGAAGAGAACGAATGTGGCGTCGCGCTGGGCGACCTGTATGAACACCAGAGCGTACCGGTCATTCTCTGCGACGGAGGCGAGAGCAGGAAGGAAAGCGTCCGGAACGCCCTGACGCTCCTGAAGCACCTCGGAGTACCCGTCCAGTACGTCGCCATCCACGATGGGGCACGATGCTTCATCACCACCGATCTGATCATCCAGACGCTTGCCACCGCCACGATGTATGGTGGTGCCGCGCCCGCCCTTCCCGTCACCGATTCGCTGAAGACGATCACCGATGACGGCGTGATCACCGCAAGCATCCCCCGCCACGGAACGGTGGCGGTGCAGACCCCGCAGATCTTCCGCTGGCCGGACATCTACCTTGCCCACCAGGCAGTGGCGGATGACGGGAAAACCTACACGGACGACACGGAAATCTGGGTAGCGGCAGGAAAAGAAGCAGGAGTCTGTCCGGGGGACCGGAAGAACCGGAAGATCACCTACATGGAAGAGATTCCTGACGCCCAGCAGCAGATCGACGCCTACCTTGCCGCCCGCAAGGAAGGAGAACGTCTGGAGAAAGCGGACAAAGCGCTCCGCACCGCCATCCAGGAGGCCAAGCAGTCATGAGGATCGGCTCCGGTTGGGACCTGCATCGCCTGAGCCCGGGACGAGCCCTCGTCCTGGGAGGCGTGACGATCCCCTCTCCATTCGGTGAAGAAGCGCACAGTGACGGGGACGTACTGGTCCACGCCATCATTGACGCGCTGTTCGGCGCCATCTGCGACGGGGACATCGGCAGCCACTACCCCGATTCCGACCCCCGCTACCAGGACATCTCCAGCATCACGTTGCTGAAGGACGCCCTGACCCATCTGGGGGAACACACCATCAGCAACATTGACTGCACCATCGTGCTGGACGAACCCAAACTCCGGCCATACATCGATACGATCCGGACCCATCTGGCAGAAGCTCTGCAGATCGATCCCGACCAACTCTCCATCAAAGCAAAAACAAGCGAGCGCACCGCACCGGCGGTCATCACCGCCCAAGCGGTCCTGTTGCTCGACTGACATCGAGGTGTCTTATGCAACCCACCATGATCATCTACTACGGTTCTCCCCGTACATTTGGCAATTCCGCCACCCTTGCTGACGCGTTCGCCGTGGCGGCGTCCCACAGCTGTCACGTGAAGAAAGTCAAGCTGAACGCTGCGGTCATCCATCCCTGCCAGGGATGCGACCACTGCAAGGAGGAAGAGGGTTCCTGCATCTGGGATGACGACATGATTCCCCTTGCCAAGGATTTCGCCGCGGCGGATGCCGTCTGCTTCGCCACCAGCGTCTACTGGTGGGGCATCACCGCACAGACCAAGCTGTTCATTGATCGTCTGTATCTGTTACCGAAAGCAGCGTTCACCGGCAAGCACCTGTACGTCATCGCCGTCGGAGAGGACGCGGTGAACGGCATCCAGTATTCGTTGATCGACCGGCAGTTCAAGGAGATCGCAACCTACACCGGCATGTCGTACGACGGCTTCCTTCCCGTCAGCGCCGATGACGACCACCTTGCGGCGGACAACATGGAAGCGATGGAACAGGCAAAGCGCCTGTTCAAGGGAATCGAGTAAGCAACTCCTGGGGGGAAGCGACGCTTCCCTGGGGCGCGGAGATTCGGGAAAACCCGAATCCGTAGGTGACCGGGACGAACCCCACCCCGGCGACGTTCGCGCCGTTCTGGTCGTGGGTGGTATCCCCGACCAACACTGCTTCCTCCGGCTTCACATGGGTGTCTGAGAGTACCAGACGGAGTACATCCGCCTTGGTCCTCCCCCCAGCGAGGGTGGAGAAGTCCCCGTGGATCGAAACGAAATACGGCGCCAGCGCGTAATGGCGCATCATGTTCACCGCAGTGGATTCGTTCTTCAGCGTCCCGACGGCAAGAAGATATCCCCGCTCCTTCAACGTCTTCAGCACCATCTGCATCCCGGGATAGACCAACGCCTGGTACTGGCCATCGGAAACATACCGCTTCTTGTAGATGGCCAACGCGTCATCCAAATACTGGTCGGGAAGATCATAGACCACCTTGAAGCACTGGGCGATGGGAGGCCCGATGAACTTGCGCATCTGTTCCTCGGGAACATCCGGGGAAAGCCCCAGACGACGCATCGTGTACTTCGCCGTGGCGAAGATCCCCGGGGAAGTGTCCAGCAACGTCCCGTCCAGATCGAAAATTACCAAGCGGGGCTTCACTGTGCCGTCTCCCAAAGCCACTCCTGGATCTTCCCGTTGGACGCCACCAGGTCACACCGCAACGCTTCCCGCTCTCCAAGAAACTGGAGCACTCCCCCCGCTTCACGGAGGATCGCCCAACCGGCGGCAAGGTCATAGTAGCAGAGGAACCGTTCAAAATAGCCATCCAGACGTCCGGCGGCGATGTAGGCCAGCTCCAGCGCGCAGGAGCCGAACGAACGGATATCACTGCAGGCGGAGAAGATCCGCTGCTCCGCATGGAAGTACGCATCCGCCGCTTCATGATAGCGGTGTGGCGGCACGCAGACGATGACGGACTTGGAAGGATCAACCGTCCGGGAGACGGAGATCGGTTTGCCATTCAGATGTGCCCCCTCCCCCCGTACCGCGGTGAACAGCTCATCCTGACGGACAACATACACCACACCAATGAGCGGGTCGAACGGTTCGGTTTCCCATGCGATGCTGATCGTCCAGTCGGGAATCCCATGCATGTAGTTGGTCGTCCCGTCGATCGGATCGATCACCCACCGGCCTGCCAAAGTTCCATGGTGGGTTCCGCTCTCCTCCCCGAAAATCTCCTCATCGGGAAACGTTTCTTTGATCGCCCGGATGATCAGATCCTCACACGCCTTGTCGGCGTTGGTGACAAAATCATTGACGTGCTTCTCCGAGATCAGAAGATTCCCCTTCTCCGCCAGGGATACGGCCAAAGCGCCGGCCTTGCGGGCGGCATCCACCGCCACGGCAAGGTGTGCCTGAAGCACCTCGCTCATGCTTTCTTCCTTTTGGCCAGAAGCCGCTCCCCGATGGTGGAGACGTACTTCCAATCCCCTGCGGAATAGCTCTGCCGCTTGATTTCTTCCTCAGACGCTTTGATCAGATGCCCTTCCCGGTCATACTCCAACGTGACGCATCCCCAGTCATCCTTCTTGTCGGCGTACATGATGGCTCCGATGTTGGCCCTGCGGTCAAACGTACTGACCTGGTCATCCCTGCCGGCGGAAAGGATCACGGTGAGTCCGAACGGACTGATGGTGAACATCTTGTCCTTCCCATCCATCCGCTGGGCATCCAGCGCCTTGTCGATCAACGAAGCGGACGCGGAAAGCAGCGAAGGGTCTCCTTCCTTGCACCACGTGAAAAAGCGCCCCTCATGGGTCTTCAGCATCACCAGCGCGTCCCGAAGACGGGAGGGAATCTGCTTGCCATCCAACAGTGCATCCACCACTTCCGGTTCCTTGGGTGTCTCTTCCACCAGGGTTTCCGGTGCGGGTGCAGGATGGTCGGATGGAATTGTTTCTTCTGAAGAAGTGGCAGGAGTTTCCTGTACGGGCACCTCGGATGGAATCACATCATGACCGACCGGAGGCGCCACAGGAGATTCCTCTTTTGCTTCCGGTACAGCTTCCGTACCCGGTATTTTCTCCACAGAAACCTCTTGCGTAGGTTCTCCCGTTGCTTCGGCCTGGGCGGCTGGAACGGGTTGTTCCTCTTCTGGTTCCGTTGGAGGTGTGACGTCCGCTTCCGTCTTGTCCTCCACGGTTTCCGCGGCCGCTTCCAGAATATCCTCCCTGCCTTGGAAGAGATCAGGTTGGATGTCTTCGGTCGCAGGTTTCGCCGGCCAATCGGGATGATTTCCCTCCTGGGGCGGATTCTCCGGCTTCTCCGGCTTCTCCTCCCTTCCTCCGGCAATCTCGGAGAGCAACGTGAAGAACGAATACGGCTTGTTGGTCTCCTCGTGTTTCTCCTGAGGCGGCAACTCGTCGTCGTCATGGGGATCGATCATCTCTTTGGTGTCGTCCTCGTCCAACTCGTCATCCGTATGCTTTTCCTCCACCTGGTCTTCATCCACCGTCTCTCCGTTCAGGATGGAGAAATCAGGATCATCCGGTTCGTCTGGTTCATCAGGCTCCCCTTCGTCCTCCACCGGCACATCCTCGTCGGGTTCCGATTCATCCCGGAGAATCGATTCCGCCGTATCCAGTTCGTCGTCATCTTCCTGCCGGGGCGGAACCAGCCCCAACGCCTCTTTGCAGGCACGCAGCGTATCGGGATCCTGGGAAAGCCCTGCGAGTTGGGGGAACGAAAGGAACAGCACGTTGTCCACCAAGTCGGTGGGATAGTCATCCACATGGTTCTCATCCACGATGATCACCGGGGTGCGCTGTGTCTTCGCCCGCGCGATGGTCTGTCTTCCCTGGGAGAAGGCAAGGAGCGATGCGCGGCCATCCAGCAGAGGATCGACAGGAAGCGGAGGCAGGACGTTCAGTCCTACCTGGGTATCGGAGAAATCAAACAGGGCGTCAAACCCTGACGTATTCCGCACGAATCCGGTGGAGCCGAACAACGCGTGGATCATCGTCACCGGCTGCATCACCTGCTGTTCCCGTTCAATCTTCTCCCATTCTTCTGCGGAGAGCACCCCTTTGGCGAGCACCTGTTCCTTGACGATCCGGGGAAGGTCATCCAGCAGATGGTTGGTGTCAAAACAGAAGAAGTGGCCGGCTGCTTCAAGGAACGGCCGACTTGCCGAGACCCGGTCATCCATCGGATACAGGCTGGCGTCGCTCTCATCGGAACACAACGGCACGGAGAGCAACGCAAGGTCTTCCGGGGCCAAGGATGCGTACCGTGTCACTTCGTACAGGTCGTATCCGTCACGGCGACCCAACAGGGACCGCACCCGCTCCTCCCAATGCTCACGACGCACCACTTGGTCGACCAGCTCCTTCTCCTCGGCATAGGTGTCCGTGAGCGCACGGAGTTCCTTCAGCTTCTGCTCCATGTCCTTCTTGTAGACACGACTGTCCGCTTCCAAGGTGTCCAGTCCCGTCCTGCCCTGGGTGACCAACGCGGAGAACGCGGTGAGCAACCCATCCAGACCTCCGGTGAACGTCTGGGAAATGGCATCGTTGAACGGCTGCAGGGAGAGCCGCAACGAGCGCACATGCCGGGGGATCTCATCCAATTCCATCGGGGTGGGGAAACAGAACTCCATGACGGAATCCTGGTAGGCGGACAACACGCTTCCTTTGACGCCACCCGCGGCGTTCCGCGCCGCCAAACAGGTGTTGTCGATGTACCGGCAACATCTGCGGAACAGATCCTCAAAAAGTTCAGTCAACCGCCGATACTCTTTGGGAGGGATATTGCGGTCCGTAGCTGGCCCCATCCCGGCAAGACAGTAGGCGTTCTGCAGGAACCGCACCAAGGCGCTTGCCAGGCGGATCTCTTCATCACTCCCCGAGGAGAGTACCCGATGCTCCTCCCAACAGGCAAGTTTGAGCATTTCCAACGGGGCGTATCGGCTGAGGATCGCCACCATCTGACGGATGTCGTTGTCCAGATACACCGTCACTTCTCGGATGTTCCGTTGGATCTTGTCGGTGGGAATATCCCCGACATTGCTGAAATCCCAATTCTGACTGCTTTTCACCGCCTGCCACCTACTTGTATAGTATCATCACCTTTCACGTTTCCTCAACCGTTTGCAGTCGTGCTTTCAGCACAACGAACAAAACGGCGGAAAGCGCCGCGGGAAGAGCGTACCACAGGAACATTGCGCGGTATCCGACCGCCTGGATCAACAGACCGCAGGCGAACTCCCCGACCATTCCTCCCAGTCCGCTCCCCAACGACTGGCACAGGGAGAGCCCCTGGGCGGTATGATCCTTGTGGACGTGAAGCGTGACGAACCGAACCATGGCAGGCTGGAAGAACCCGAAGCAGAGGCTGTGGAAGCATTGCCCGATCATCACGCCGGCGACGGAAGGGATCAGGGCGTAGCAGATCTGCCGGACGATGCATCCCACCGAAGCAAGGAACAGCAACGTAACCGGCTGTACGGATTTCTTCTGCATCAGATACCCTGCGGCAAGCATGGCGACGAATTCCGAGGCGGTGGAAGCGACCTGCAGCATCGTCACCCGGTCATAGCCCAACTCCTCGATGGCGTACAGGGGAAGGAACCGGACGGTGGCCAGGGAAAAACGGGAGAGGAAAATGCATCCGATGGCAAGGACGAACGACGTGTCAAACCACCTGTCCCGAGAGCGGGGTGCGTCCTTCGGTTTCACCCGAGGCGTGTCCCGGCCCATGACCAGCAACGTGGGGATGTACAGCAGGGAACCGAAGGCAAGAAAACGGAAGATATCCTGGTTGTCCGACGCCACCGGACGAGCCATCAGTGCGTACACCAAGCTGAAAAAGGTACAGCCGATGGTTCCGGCGGAACGGATGATGCTGTAGACATCCGGCTGTCCCTTGCCGAACTGGTTCGCCGACGCGTCCTGCAACGTGAGGGACGAATTGAGGAAAAACCCCAGCAGGACAAGCAGCAACAATCCCGGAAGGAATGCTCCCGTCCGGATGAGAAGCGCCATGGCGCCGACGGTGACGGCCATGCACACCAGTTGGGTCAGCCGCATTTTTCCCGTCCGGTCGACAAACCAACCGGTGGCAACCTGCCCGCCCATCCCGGAGAGCTCGAAGACGGCGAACATCACCCCGATCATCGCATAGGAGAACCCTTGGTTCTTCAATACCACCTGCAGGTACATGTTGGTGATGGTGAAGACCGCCTGCAGGAGGAAAAACGAAACACTCTGGGAGACCATGCCCCCTATGGTATCGGGAAGCGGCATTTGATGCTACAGGATCAGGAAGCCTTTGCTGCGCGCTTTTGCGAATTGGGGAAGCGGAAGGGCGTCCAACGAACCGAACGAGCAGGATTTCCGCAGGTTCACGATCCGCTTGGCGTACTGCGGACCGATGCCCGGGACACGGAGCAATTGGTCCAAACTCGCCGTGCGTACGGAAACGGGATAAAACTCAGGATGCGCCTCGGCCCAGACCAGTTTAGGATCCTTGTCCAATGACAGGTTGCCATCCGGTCCGAACAGGATCTCGTCACTGGAGAAATGGTACTTGCGAAGCAGGAAATCCGTCTGGTACAACCGATGTTCCCGAAGAAGGGACGCCTGTGCGGAGACATCCGTCCCGAACAGCTCTCCATCCTTGCGCACCACTACCGGAGCCTGGCGCTCTCCGGGAAGATCCGCATCCCCCAACCCCCGCTGGTAGGCGGAAAAGTACAACCGCTCCATGTGAAGGTCCTGGTACATTGCGCCACAGTACGAGACGATCTCCCGATCCGATTCGTCCCCTGCCCCGACGATGAACTGGCTGGTCGTCTTCACCCGGGGATGGGCGGTTCCCCTGCCGGTGTGGGAAGCGATGTATTTCAGCGGTTCAATGATGTCCTTGTGGTAATCCTTTCGCTCGGTGAGCAGACGAAAATGGGATGCACCGGGCGTCTCAATGTTCAGCGAGACGGCAGAAGCGTACCGGAGCGCGGCATCAATGCTTGCGGGAGACGCCCCGGGGATCACCTTCAGATGGATGTACCCTTTGTACTGGTATTTGGCCCGGAGAATCCGCGCCGTATCGACCAGCATCTGCATCGTCTTTTCCCCATCCCCCATCACCGCCGAGGAAAGAAACAGCCCCAACAACGGGCGGTGCAATTGGAACTGATAGAAAAAAGAAGCCATCTCAACCGGAGAGACGGCAACCGGCCGGAAATCATTCTGCCGGCGAAGCGGGCAGTATTTGCAGTCATTGACGCACCGGTTTCCCAAGAGGGTCTTCAGGATGATGCCCGCCCCGCCACTGGCGGTGGTCATCGGGTACAGCCACCCTTCCCCCGTCTGGTTCCGGACACGGTGTTCCCGCGGGTCCTTCGTCCCGCATGCACAGGAAAGATCATATTGGGCATCCCGGGAAAGGATGTCCAGCTTCGCTTGGGTATCCATACAAATGGATACTATCATTTGTATAGGTGTTCTGCAAGATTTTTTGCCGTCAAAATGAAGTCGCTTTGGGTTGTCCCCCGAATCGGGAAAGCAGGCCCGGTAACTTCGTATACGGCAACACGGTATCCGTTCCGTTCACCCCGGCCAACGAACTGGAAGACGCGGCGACGCCCATGGCGATTCCTTCATCCAATGGCTTGCCCTGCCACGCGGTGTACAACAACCCGGCCAGAAACGCGTCCCCCGCCCCTGTTTTTCCTTTGATGAAACTTTGGGGAAGATCCAACGTAGGCATCTTCAAAAACCTGCCGCTCTGTACATCCAACCCATAACAGTACAACGGCATGTGGATGACCACCCATTGGGCGACCCCCATGTTCCGCATGGCGCCCAACACCTTTTTCACCGCCGATTCGTCCACACCTCCCTCATGGACGAACGAAATTCCCGTGGCGGCTTCCGCCTCGATCTCGTTGATGGCACAAATATCCGCGTAGGCGAACGCGTCACGGCAGATCCGCGCGGCTTCAGGTCCCGGATGGGAGACAAGGTCGACCGCGGTGCGCATGCCTTTCTGACGGGCATGATGCAGGATCCGGGCGGCATCAGTGCCGTACTCAGGATCCCTTCCATCCATCGCCAAACCCATCAACAGATATTCCAACAGGAAGATGTCACCACCAATGCGATCCCACGGGAGGGTGGCGTCCGCCATCCGCTCTGCAGAACCTTTCAAAGAAAGAAACGTACGTTCCCTGCTGTCCAGCGAATCGATGATGACGGTAAAGGAGTTCTCCCCTTCCTCAACCAGCCAATCCAAGGACACATTGGGAAAACGCGTCCGTACCGTATCCTTGAGGAACCTTCCATTGGCGTCGTTGCCAAGAAAACCGGTGACATGAAGCGGCATGGTTCCATCCAGCCGGGACAAGGATCCAACCACATTTCCCGCCCCACCCATATCACGGGATGTGGCGGTGATCAACGACAGCGTCCCTTCCTTGGGATACCGCTCCACAGCGTAATGCTGGTCGACGATCAATGGCCCCGCGACAACGATTCCGTTCTGCATATTCCCTCAGATTTCCAACGCGAAGGTCAGAATTGCCGTCTTGACGCATTCCTGCATTGCCTTGACGGCAACATCCGGAATGTCATGGAAGAAAATATGATCGCCAGGATGTTTGGTATCCATCGCTTTTTTGACCGCTTCCCCGCCTGCCAGACTCATGTACGTATAGAAGTTGATCTTCCGGATGCCGTTCCGTACCGCCGTCTGGAATTCCTCCTTGGAAAGACCCGAGCCACCGTGCATCACATACGGCATGTCCTTCGCCTGCCGACATAGGGTGATCCGGTTCAGATCCAGAACGGGCTTTCCCAGATACAGTCCATGGGCGGTCCCGAAGGAAATGGCCAAGGCGTCGACACCGGTCAGGTCGGCGAACTTCTTCGCTTCCTGGGGATGGGTGTACGTCTGATCCTTGTTCACCGTCTCTGCCGTCTGTCCGTGCTCCTGGGAGAGAATGTGCCCCAGTTCCGCCTCCACTCCGACCCCCAAAGCGTGCGCTTCATGCACCACTTCCTTGGTGATGGCCACATTCTCGTCAAACGGCTTGGAGGATGCATCGATCATCACGCCGGTGAAGCCCAGATGCATCGCCTTGGTACAGGACTCGAACGATGAGCCGTGATCCAGATTCAGGCAGACCGGCACAGACGCTCTTCCGCCATAGAACAGCATCAGATTGATGGCTTCTTCCATCGAGATGTAGGGCGCATGTACTTCCGCCCAATTAAGGATGACCGGTTTTTTCGTCTCTTCGGCCGCACCAATGATGGCACGAATCGATTCCATATTGGTGACATTGAACGCCCCGACGGCAATGCCTTTCTGTTGGGCGAACTGCAAGACACTCTGCAAGGAAACAATCATCCGGCGCCTCCTGGACAGAGGGCATGGCAAAAGCCATGCGCCTCGTCTTTCAGTTTACCACCGAAATAGGCATGGCGCAATTTTTAATGAAGGTGATCAAGATGCGGTGTGTACTGTCCGCTTACGGAATGGCAACCTCACCTCGCTGACCGCCAGCCCCAACAACGTCAGGACGGTACCCCAGATGGCCAGCGGGGTGATCACCTCACCAAGCCAGATGGCCGAGCATACCATGGTGATCACCGGACAGAGGTAAATATAGAACGATCCCGTAATCGCCCCCAACGCCAGAAGGGAATAGTTCCAGGTGACGAAGCACATGCCGGAGGCCACCACACCCAGAAACAGCAGGTGCTTCAGGTACGGCCAGCTGAACAGCTGGGCCGTCTGCAGGGGCGCGGGATGGATCAAATTGGCCAGAAGAATCAACACCAGGCCGGGAAGGAACATCAGGCGGGTGGCAGGGATGACGGCGTATCCCTTCTCCGTGATCTTCCGGGCGAAGACGGAATAGCCGCCCCACGTCGCGGCGGCGCCAAGGGCAAGGATATCCCCCAGGGGGTTGAGCTTCAGATTGGTGGATTCGTTGAATGAGATCAACGCGATGCCGGCGATTGCCACGACGAATCCGATGAAGTACTGCTTCTTCAACGGTTGGTGGAACGCCACGGAACAACAGAGCACGGTGAATACCGGCGCGATGCTGACGATCACCCCGACGTTGCTTGCGTAGCTGAACGTCAACGCGGTGTTTTCCAGAAAATAGTACAGGAACACCCCGAGCGATCCCGCTCCGACAAACAGCCAGATATCCTTGGAATCCTTCAGGCGTATCCGATGCGGCTGGACGACCCACAAGGCCAGGTATCCGACGAACATCCGGCCGAACAACAGCTGTTCCGGAGTGAGGATATCAAGAAGCACCTTCGAAGAAACGAACGTCACCCCCCACACGAAGACGGTGAACAGGGCGGAAAGGTGCCCTGCCGCCTTCATGTCCCGGGGACCTTCGATCATGCGTCAACCTTCATCACGTTCTTGCGGTATGCTTTCAACCCCGCATCCAGACATCTGAGGGAATGACGGAGCGCCTCCGGGTTGATCACATAGGCAAGGCGCACCTGCCTGCGACCGATCCCCTTGGTCACGTAGAAATCCTCGCACGGAGCAAGCATCACCGTCTCCCCATCCAACGAGAAATCCTTCAGCATGAAGATGGAGAACTTCTCCGCGTCGTCCACCGGAAGTTCGGCGACCAGGTAGAACGCGCCTTTGGGACACTGGCACTTGACGTTCTCGATCTTGTTCAACCCCTCTACCAGAATATCCCGGCGAAGCTGATATTCGGCACGTACCTCGGCGATGTAGGAATCATCCGTATCCAACGCGGCCAAGGCTGCGACCTGCTCGATATCCGGCGGGCAAAGCCGCGCCTGGGAAAGCTTCAACGCAGACTCCAGCACCTCACGGTTCTTGGAAACCAATGCTCCGATCCGGGAACCGCACATGCTGTAGCGCTTGGAGAAACTGTCGATGCAGATCACCCGGTCGGCATACTCCGGGAAGCTGAGGATCGAGGTGAACTGTTTGCCATCGTAGCAGAACTCCCGGTACACCTCATCGACGATCAGGAAGATGTCGTGTTCCTTGACCAGCTTGAGCAACGCCAGCAACTCATTCCTGGTATACACGTGCCCGGTGGGGTTGTTGGGGGAGCAGAGCAGAATCGCCCCTGTCTTGCGGGTGATCTTCTTGGCGAACTCGCTGATCGGAGGCAGGGCGAACCCGTCCTCAAACTTGCTGGTCACCGGCACCAGGTTGACCATGGCGACCTTGGCGAACGAATCGACGTTGGTGTAGTACGGCTCAGGGGATGATCACCTCGTCGTACGGATCACACAGCGTCATGAAGGCGAACTGGATGGCTTCCGAACCACCGGTGGTGATCAAAATATCATCCGGCTCCACGGAAAGGCCGTATTTGGCGTAATACTTGGGAAGTCCCTCCCGCAACGCCTCCAACCCTTCACTGGCGCCATAGGCGATGGTCTGTTCGCTGTAGCCGTGGATGGCGTCCAGCACCTGGGGCGGGGTCTTGATATCGGGCTGTCCGATATTCAAATGATAGACGTGCTTTCCCTCCAGCTCGGCCAGCCTGGCATATGGGGACAACCTTCTGATGGGGGAACATTGGAAACCAGTAATACGACGAGACATTTGCATAACGCTACACTCCTGAAATCCGCATAGGAAAAAGCATCATGGGCCGTACGTCAACGACGTGGTCCATGAAGTGGAATGACCCGGATCATGCCGATCACTCAGCGTGATCCGGGTTCGTAGCGCTCGCTGCCTCATCAGCGGCCGGGGCGGTTCCCTGTTGGCTGTTATCAATGAGAATCTGAATGAATTTACGGTTGTCCAGCAACGGACTGATCGACCGGCCATGGTGCAGACGGCTGATGATCCGGGCGAACAATTCGGTGATGTCCGCCTGCACGTACCACTCCTTGTCCAGGAGGTCGTGCCCATGGTAGACGGCGTTGGTCCCGATGATCCGGTAGAACACCCCTTCCTTGTACGCCTGGTCGAACGTATCCACCGCGCCGGCGTTGAAGAACGGCAGGCTGATCATACAGATGATCTTCTTCGCCCCAAGGTTCTTCAGCTCGCGCATGGCCAGCAGCATCGTGCCACCGGTGGCGATCATGTCGTCGGCCATCAGCACCGTCTTGCCACGCACATCCCCCAGCAGGTTGATGCTCTTGATGTTGCTCGTCTTTGCGCTGGTGGAGACGACGGAATAATCCCGCTCCTTGTACAGCATGGCCAATGGGCGATGCAACGCCTGGGCGTAGAACTTGTTGCGGGAAACGGCTCCGGTATCCGGAGAGACGACCACCAGGTCGGGGTCGTTGAAATCGATGATCTTGTGCAGGGCGATCAACGTCTGGTACGAACCGTGGAGGTTCTCCAGCTTCAGATGGGTGAAACTGTTCTCGATCTCCCTGCTGTGGATGTCCAGCGTGATGATCCGCTCCACACCGAGCATCTCGCACATATGGCCGAACATGCTGGCCGTCAACGCCTCGCGTGACGCCTTCTTGTGCTGGCGGGCGTACGGATAGGTGGGAAGCACCAACGTGATGGAATCAGCGCCGGCCAACTGCACGGCATTGACCGTAGTGAACAGGAACATCAGATGATCGTTGACGGAGAGCTTGACCGGTTGGTCACACCCCGCCACCTGGATCGGTTCCTCGTTGGCCATATCGTAGATGATGTAGACCCTCAGTCCTCTGACCGGATCCAGAATCTCCGCCTTCTCCTCCCCATTGGCGAACTTGGTGTACTTCACCTTGACGGTAAAATCGGGAACCTGGAATGTCGTCGGGCACTTGGATTTGGGGATGCTCTTGCTGTTCAGGTCATCCATCAGGGTGACCGTCTTGAGGATCTCCTCCTCCGTCATGCCATGGCGGCGCGCCAGCGCGGCGGAAAGCTTCTCATACCGCTCCAGATACAAGCGGCGCAGGTGCTTTACCACCTTTCCGGTGAAATACTCACTGCCGGGGCCGGCGATGACACCAAGTTTATGGGGCTTAATGATACTCATTTATCTTATTTCTCCGTAGAGGTTTACGTTCACTATAAGAACAAAGGCGCTATCATCTAGCATACCCCACCTCCCAAAGAATGTCTAGAGGAGTGAAGAAGAGGTCAGGCGAAAGGATCCGGCACCAGTGCCGTCTGGATATCCACATCACTTACCCCAAGGTACAGCCGGATCCGGGAACCTGCGTTCTCCATCCCTCCGGGGAACAACACATCCGCAAGATCCGGACGCTTGGCAGGTCCAGGAAGCAACTCTCTCCGCTCGATGAGGATCCGAGGTTCGACGACCAAGGAAGCACTGCGGGGGTCCAACGTAAAAGCCATGGGATAGTAGTGCCGGGCTCCATCCGGAGAGAAGCACGCGATATGCCCCAGCACCCCGATCGTCCCATCTTTCAGCAACACCGCCTGGTTGACGCCACCCCACTCATCCGGATCAAACAGCCCAAGAAGCGGAGCCTGGGAAATCGTCTCAGGAACCGCATCCAACGAGGGAGCGACGGTGAACCCGATCTGCCCCCGGCCCCCCACCGCGCCTTGCGGACGGGAGAACACCGCCACACGTCCCTCAGGCAACGGGCAAAGCCGGATATCCTTCATTCCTTTCGGACCGGAGAACCAGAGCTTCAACGTGGTGATCGTCCGACCAATCAAAAAGTCTGTCCGCCATCCCAGTACCGTTCCGGACGGAGAGAAGTCCACATGGACGCCACCGAACACCAGTTTTTCTCCGATCCGGCACCAGAACGGGTCCTGCAACCGGAAGGCAGGAAGATCATCCGCCACCTTCCAACTGCCATCCGTTTGCCTGGCAAGAAACCGAACGTGGGAATCTTCGCTCGAACGAGGCTCCACGCGGACCGGCAACAGACATTTTCCCCCGATTAGCAACGGACGGGCGGGATTGTACGCATCCGCACCATCCAGCCCCTGCACGTGCATCCTCTGGATGGAGGAGATCTCCGAGGATGCACGGTGGGCGGAAAGCAACGAAGCGACGCGGTACGTCACAGCGCGCGCCTCCCATACACCAACGAATCCATGATATCGGAAAGCGACAGGCGGGCACCACAGACACAGCTGTCTGCTCCGCCGTAGTACGTCACCACCTCGTCACCTTCAATCCATGCCGCGCAGGGAAAAACGGTGTTGGAGAAGAATCCATTGCGCTCATAGGGTTCTTCCGGCTGGAAGATGGGTTGTGGAGTACGGGCCAACACGCTCCTCGGATCCTGTTTATCCAACAGCAACGCCCCAACCCGGTAGTGCTCCTTCTCATCCACCCCGTGGTACAGCACCAGCCAACCGGCATCCACCTCCATCGGGTGCGCCCCCGCCCCGATCTTCCGCATCTCCCACGGCTGTCCGGTACGGCATCCGGCAAGATGTTGGTGGCCACCCCAGTGGACCAGGTCGGAAGATGAGGCGATCCAGATGTCCGAAGCGCCCAAACCATCCAGGATCGGGCGGTGAAGCATCCACCACGTTCCATCAATCTTCTTGGGGAAAATCACCGTATCCTTGTTTGCCGGCGGGAGGATCATCCCTTGGCGGTTCCAGGTGACCAAATCGTCACTCAATGCAAGCGACACCCCCACTCCGTTACGGCTCACCGACGAATAGGTCATGGCGTACTGCCCATCCTCAAGCCGTGTGATCCTGGGATCCTCGGCACCCCATTCCTCGCTTCGGGGATCCAACGGGAACAACGGCGTATCATCGCAGACGAAATGGACACCATCCGGCGCAAACGCCCTGCGCAAACTGGACATGCTGGAAAGGGCCGCCACCCGTCTTCCATCCCGTTCCACGATTGCCCGTGGATCGGTAAAATCATAGCGCGGGTCGCTCCGGTTGAACTCCATTGCGCCAATTGTACCACCCGTTTCGACATGGGGGATCCGGATGACACCATCCCCACGGTCAGAGCACATCTCGGCGACTCTGCAGACCAACGTCACCCCTTCTTCCGTACGTACCCCA
The DNA here is from genome assembly GCA_022482495.1 of Sphaerochaeta sp. Taxonomy (NCBI): domain Bacteria; kingdom Pseudomonadati; phylum Spirochaetota; class Spirochaetia; order Spirochaetales; family Sphaerochaetaceae; genus Sphaerochaeta; species Sphaerochaeta sp. The sequence goes on from JAKVPA010000008.1 coordinate 121,135, forward strand.
CCGCAGTTGAACACCCCGACCACGGTAAAATCGGGGCGGGACGGCTTCACGTCGGCACAGACAAGCAAGGGATTTTCCTTCATTCGCATCACACACATGGACAGACCTCTTTTATTTAAACTGCATGGCGATCCCCTCCTTGAAATTGCGGGAGAAGATCAGGAACAAGACAACCACAGGAGTGGTCAGAATCACCGAAGCGGCATACATCGGCCCGGGCAGGTTGCCCATGGGCTTGAACTGGGTGGTCATCAACACGTTCAGCGTCTGCATCTTCACATCCGGGGCCATCAGCATATCCCACATCAGTTCCGACCAACGCCCTAGGAATACGGAAAGGAAGACGATCACGGACAAGGAACGACAGACAGGAAACGCAATGGAAAAGGCGATGCGCAGTTCGCTCGCTCCATCAATCCTGGCCGACTCGAACATGTCGGAAGCAAGCGTACGGAAGTAATTGTAGTACATCAGGACGGCCCACAGGGAAACGATGTACGGGATGATCATTCCGGCATATGTATTGACCAATGGTTTCAGCAACATGTACTGCGGAACCAACAGGATGATGGTCGGGAAGAACATCTGGAACAACAGGATCTCATACAACGCATGGGCAGCGGCAAAACGGATCTTCGTCATGGCGTAGGCGGTCAAAAGACCGGTCGCCACGGAAAAACAGGTGGAGACGATGCTGACAAGCAAGGAGTTGGCCATGGCCCGCAACCACATCATCCGGTTCCCACTGCCACCGTTGGTCATCAGATAGCGATAACTGTCCATGGTGAACCCGGAAGGCAATACGGATGCGTCGACCTGCTTCCAAGGAGTCAGCGACTGCATCACCATGTAGTAGTAGGGAAATAGCGCCACAAACGCCAAGAGAAGCGCAATGACCAACGCCACCCATTTCGTTTTTGTTTTCTTTCGTGCCATCTTTACCTCTCCACATCAACGAACCGGTTGGTCACGCCAACCACAATCCGAAGCGTCACAAAAATACACAGTCCCAGAAGAATGGCGATCATCGCACCATAGCCAGAGCGGAAACCGACGAATGACGTGTTATACAGGAGCAACTGCCAGGAGAGCGTCGCCTTCTGCGGTCCTCCCCCGGTGAGCAAATATGGTTCGCTGAAGATGCTGTACACCAGACCGGTCGCCAGCATGATGACGCTCTGCATCGATGAAGCAATCATGGGAAGTGTCACCTTGAAAAACCGTTTCAATCCTGTGGCTCCATCAATCTCCGCAGCCTCTCCAATCTCAGGCGGGATCGACTCCAACGAGGAGAACAGGAACAACGCGTAATAGCCGGACACCTTCCAGACGATGATGAAAACGATCACCCAGAAGGCGGTATGAGGATTAGTGAACCATTGGACCGTCAGTCCGAACCGCGTACGGAGCCAGACGTTCAACGAAGAACTGTAACTCAGGAAATAGCGGACAAACACACTGGTGGCGACGCCACTGGTCAGATACGGGATGAAGAAAATCACGGAGAAGATCCCTTTTACCTGGGATGGGAGATGATGCAGCACCTCGGCGACCAGCATGCCGATGACACAAACCAACGGCACGATGGCCACCAGGTACTTCAATCCGTTGACAAACACCTTGTGCACATTCGCGTCACGCAGCGCCGTCTTGAGATTGGCAAGCCCCACCCAATTCCAGGAAAGGGACATCAGGTTCCAGTCAGTTCCCGCCAACCATACCGCCCAGACGAGCGGTATGGCAAACAGCACGAAGAGATTGAGAAGAAACGGAACGGAAAAGAGCCATCCCGTCCTGCTGGACTGTCTGTCTGTTTTCATGCGGGAACCTCCCGGGACCAATCGATCATTGCAGCGATCCCGCCGTTTTCATCGCTTCCATCATACCCTGTACGTACGTTGTGGCATCCAGGGGAACAAGCGACGTGTTCTTGGTGGAATCGGAAACGTATTGGGAAAGGCCGCCTTCTCCCATTGCGGTGAGGATTTCGGAAATATGGGCATCCGCCATCGCCGGAATGGAGTTCTTCACCATCTCCGCCTCATCCTGCAACACCTGCTTCTGGCCGATGTACTGGGCAAGGACGGGATTGTCCATCGTGTCTCCGCGTACCGGGAGCATTCCGGTCGTCTTGTACCAGTCAAGGTCCGTCTGGGCGTTGTTCTCCTTGCCCCACACCCAAGAGATGAACGTGACCGCGGCGCGATGCTGCTCTTCCGTCACGTTGCCGCCTTTGTAGAACACCAACCCTTTGGAATCAGCGAACGTGTA